>JBKJLZ010000263.1:0-2843 GCA_046596705.1 Sphingorhabdus sp.
AATCCAGGTCGCGGACTGCGTTCAAAAATCGTCGTTGGATCACCATAACCAAGCGTTGAAACAAAGTTCGACTTAACATTTGTTCCGGCAAAGAATGCGGCATCAACAGCGTCATTGTTAAAACCCGACATTGGTCCCGTATCAAGCCCCAAAGCGCGCGCCGCCATGATGAAATAGGCGCCTTGCAAACTGCTGTTGCGAAAGGCCGTGGATTGAATCATCGCATCGTTACCGACAAACCAGCTTTTAGCGTCGGCATGTGGAAAAAGCTCTGGCAGATGGTCATAAAACTCCATATCCATTCCGATGATGACAGTAACGGGCGCTTTGCGGATTTTTTCGGCATTGGCGGGCATTGAAAGCGCAGCCAGTTTTTCCTTTGCTTCATCGCTGGTGCACCAAATCATCCGCGCAGGAAGGCAATTGGCCGATGTGGGACCAAACTTCATAAGTTCCCAGATATCGTTCAGTTGCTCGTTGCTTATCGGCTTGTCGAGATAGCCATTATAGGTACGCGCTTGGCGGAACAACTGATCGAGCGCCTGGGAACCAAGCGAAGTATCAAAAGCCATTATTAAAACTTTCTATCAGGAATTTCTTTTATGCGGCGCGCACTTCGGTGACTTCAGGGACGTAATGTTTCAACAACTGCTCAATGCCATTCTTCAGCGTGGCAGATGAAGAAGGACAGCCCGCACAGGCCCCCTGCATCTGTAAATAGACAACGCCACGCTGGAAACCACGATAGATGATATCGCCACCGTCGTTGGCAACAGCAGGCCGGACACGGGTTTCGATCAGGTCTTTGATCTGGTCGACAATTTCAGCATCGGCTGGGTCGTCGAGCGGTAGTTCATCATTTCCTGAGGGAACGGAAAAACCGGCAGATGGCGCATGAAACAATGGCATGTTCGCGCTGAAATGGTCAAGCAATATCCCAAGCACATCGGGCTTAAGCGTCGGCCAATCGACGCCGGGCGCCGCAGTTACCGAAATGAAAGAGTGGCCGAAGAAAACGCCGGTCACGTCGCCCAAACCGAACAATGCTTCGGCCAAAGGCGAGGCCCCAGCTTCTTCAGGATCGGCAAAGTCGCGCGTTCCGCTATCCATAACCACACGACCAGGCAGGAATTTAATGGTCGCCGGGTTCGGCGTCATTTCGGTTTCTATCAGCATAGCTTCAATTTGGGCGCTTCGGGCCTAAAGTACAAGGTGCTTTTGCTTGACTTGCGAGTGTTCTCGGCAAAAGAAATTGGTCTGACATAAAGGAAAAGTTGATGGCCGATCAGACAGGTAAGACCGCATGGATAACCGGTGCATCATCGGGAATAGGTGAAGCGCTAGCCAAGGCATTTATAAAGAGCGGCGGCAACGCGGTGCTTTCCGGTCGCAATGTGGAGGAGCTTGAGAGGGTGGCGAACGCAACCGGCGCTCAGGACCGGTGCTTGATATTGCCGTTCGACACAATGTGTTTTGCCGACCTCGCAGCGAAAGTCGATGAAGCAATCGCCTTTTGCGGCGCCATCGACATCCTGGTGAATAATGCCGGGATTTCGCAACGCTCCCTTGCAATCGATACCGATTTTTCGGTTTACGAACGGATTGTCGGCGTCGATTTACTCGCGCCAATTGCGCTTACACAGGCTTTGTTGCCGCATTTGCTGGCGCAGGGTGCGGGGCAGCTGGTGATGATTTCAAGCGTTGCTGGTAAAGCAGGCGTGCCGATGCGCACTGCCTATTGCGCGGCAAAGCATGGACTAGTGGGTTATGCCGATGCGCTGCGCAGCGAGATTGCGGCGCAGGGTGTCCAGGTGCTGGTAGTCGCTCCGGGTTCGGTAAGGACCAATGTATCGCGCAATGCACTCAATGCCGATGGCTCGGTGCGCGGCAAGAGCGATGCTGCCATCGATAATGGAATCAATCCGGACGAAGTTGCACGGCGTATCTGGGATGCGGTTGCGACAGGCACGCGTGAGATGGTCATTGCCGATGGGATGGAAGCAAATATCCCGATGCTACGGTCAAGCGACCCGGAAAAGCTGTTCGACATGATGGAGGCTATGGTAGCCAGCGGCTATGCCCAGAAAATGAGCGCGCAGTAGGTCAGCCTCTTCCGGCCCGAAGCGCTGCCCCTGCTGCAAACGGCGATAGCGCGGCGATTGCTAGGGAAGTTGAAGCCAGTAGCTGCATAGCATTCTCGGAATTGTCGGCGAGTGTTCCGGCGCCGAAGATCAATATCGGGATCGCCAGCGGCACCAGCAGCAAGCCACCCAATGCGCTTGCACCGCTTAGACCCGCCGTTAGGGCGGCAATCGTGACGGACAGCCCGGCAAGCGCAGGCAGCGCTATCGCCAAACCTACGAGTAACGTCCACAGTTTTGCTTCTGGCAGTCCGATAAGAGCAGAGGCAATGATCGTTGCCAGCAACAAGGGCAGGGCGAAAGCAAAGATGTGACCAACTATTTTGGCGCACGCAACCAGTTCGTCAGACCATCCTCGCACCGTAAGCTGGTCGAGCACGCCCGCTTCTCTATCGGGCAATATCAGACGTTCGATGGGAAGTACGGCCGCGAGCAATGCCGCCACCCATAATATGCCGCCGCTAGTACGGGCGAGCAATGCCTTATCCGGGCCGGTTACGAACGGAAACAACGTTGCAACAGCGACGTAGAATATTACCGGCAGCCACAATCCGCCGCCGGTCCATGCGATCCGCACTTCGCGCACAACCAGTGCGGTAAAACCGTTCATGCCGTTTGGTTCTGCAGGTCGAGCAAAACGCTTTGCGCGACATTGATCGAGGGTGCTTGATGCGCGGCGACTAGCGCAATTCCGCCCGAATT
>JBKJLZ010000335.1:0-8949 GCA_046596705.1 Sphingorhabdus sp.
GAGCGCCGAAGCAACCATATCGTCGATCAACCTATGTTCATATACAATTCCAAGTTCGTCAAATTTTGCTTTGAATTCAGTTTCAAAAACGTCCTGGAATATGTCCTTGAAGCGCCCATCATACGCTTTCAATATGGTATTCTTGGTCGATAGATATACCGGCCATTCGCGGGTGACGCCGTAGTTCAGCGAAGCACGCGCAAAGTCGCGGATCGAATCGCCGAGATTATACATCGCCATCGCAACGCCCGATGACGGATAGCGAAAGACCTCTTCGTCGATGGTTCGACCGTCATCGCCGTCCCAAACTAGCCGCAAATTACCCGGCCCAGGCACAAGGAAGTCTGTGGCACGGTATTGGTCGCCAAAAGCATGACGGCCGACGACAATCGGGTCGGTCCAGCCGGGGATCAGGCGTGGCACATTCTGGATGACGATGGGCTCGCGGAAAACCACGCCGCCCAATATGTTTCGGATCGTGCCGTTCGGCGACTTCCACATTTTTTTGAGGTCGAACTCCTCAACGCGGTCTTCGTCTGGTGTGATTGTGGCGCATTTGACGCCGACACCGAATTCGCGGATTGCATTAGCCGATTCAACGGTCACCTTATCGTCGGTCGCATCACGATGTTCGACACCAAGGTCATAATATTTTAGGTCGATATCGAGATAAGGCAGGATCAGTCGCTCGCGTATCCATTCCCAAATTATGCGAGTCATTTCGTCGCCGTCGAGTTCGACGACGGGATTTTTTACCTTGATTTTGGCCATGTCGGGACGCGCTTTCGTTTAGGAGCTGTGGTGGTTGCGGGTGCCATAGCAAAGTCTGGCATATGTTCAACTGCCTCCCCGAATTTGCCCAAAAAGCACAGTTAATGGCCATGTATCGGTTGTAACGTATCGCTTCATCGCCTAGCTAGTGCATATGAGCAGACAAGAATTAACGAACCGGGGCACCGGCGTCGCAAAATGGTCATTCCCACCAGTTCACCCAGAAGGACGAAAGTTCGGACTGATCGCAGGCGCAATAACGTTGGTCTTTGCCTTTTTCGGTTGGGAGACACTTGCGTGGCCAATGGCGGCGGTTACCGCATGGACACTCGCCTTTTTCCGTGACCCTGCGCGAACCACGCCGACTGACGACCGGTTTGTCATTGCGCCGGCGGATGGCCTAGTAACGCTGATTGAAGTCGTCCCGCCACCGCCGGAAATGCGCGGGCCAGATGCTCTGGGCGATCAGCCGATGACGAGAGTGTCGATTTTCATGAGCGTATTCGACGTTCACATCAATCGCACGCCGATCCGGGGTATAATCAAGCGCGTCGTTTATATTGCGGGCAAATTCCTGAACGCTGATCTCGACAAGGCAAGCGACGAGAATGAACGCCAGCATATTTTGGTGGAGCGCAGCGATGGTATCCGCATCGGCTTCACTCAGATTGCCGGGCTTGTAGCGCGTCGAATAGTGCCGTTTGTCAAAGAGGGCGACAGTGTTGCTAATGGCCAGCGGATCGGCCTGATCCGTTTTGGCAGCCGCGTCGATGTATATCTGCCACAAGGAACCGCATCGCGAGTCATCAAGGGGCAACGCTGCGTCGCTGGTGAAACAGTCATTGCCGAGCTTGGCATCGACCAAGATTTAATCGCGCTCAACCACTAGATGACCGAGAATTCCACCCGCCCTGGCATTTCAATTCGTGCACTTGCGCCGAATGCGGTTACCGCAATGGCACTTTGCACTGGTCTGTCGGGGGTGTGGTTCGCTCTGCAAGGGCGTTGGGACGCGGCGTTAATTGCGGTCGTCGTTGCCGGCGTGCTCGACGCGATGGACGGACGGATCGCGCGAATGCTGAAGGGCGAAAGTCGTTTTGGTGCCGAGCTGGATTCGCTGTCCGATGTCATCGCATTTGGCGCCACGCCTGCACTGATCATCTACAGCTGGGCGCTGAAAGACATGCCGCGCTTCGGTTGGACAATCTGCTTGTTCTTCGTTCTGTGCGCAGCGCTCCGTCTCGCTCGTTTTAATGCGCGGATTGACAATGACGATCAGCCGCATAAATCCGCCGGTTTCAATACCGGCGTTCCATCGCCCGCTGGTGCAGGGCTGGCGCTGCTACCCCTGACTGTCTGGATAGAAACGCAAGCCGACTGGGCCATGGATTGGCGACTGATCGCGCCATGGCTTTTGCTTTGCGCGGTGCTGATGATTTCCAACGTAGCGACGTTTAGCTGGTCGTCGTTGAAATTGCGGCCCGCGTATCGCTTCATTGCCTTGGCAGCCTTTGGGCTAATTGCAGCAATGCTGATTGCCGAGCCATGGATAGCATTGATTATAATCAGCGTTGTATATGCCGGGCTGATCCCGCTCAGCATGATGAGCTATGCCAAGGTAAAGCGTTCGCGCGGAAGTACCGTACAAGCGGCTTGACGTCAGCCGCGCTGCGGCTATGTTCTATATTCGTTCTAAATTAGAGGTGGCGTTTTGGAGCCGTTGATTGTTATCGTTATTGTCGTGCTGGCGATGCTGCTCGGCCTTGCGCTTGGCTGGACTATGGGCGGGCGAAGCGCACAGGCCGGTGGTGAAACCGCTTTGCAATTGCGTTCGATGCTAGATGCCGTTGTCGGCGAGCGCGATGGCGCAAAGGACCGACTGGCGCGATTGGAGACGTCGTTGGCGGAACGCGAACGGTCGTTTGATGAACAGTTGCGGGCACTCGGCGAAGCTAAAGAAATGCTGTCGGCGCAATTTGGCGAAATCGGGCAAAAGTTGCTGGGTGAGGCACAAGCGGCATTTCTGCAGCGTGCCGACGAACGGTTCAATCAGGCAGGTGATAAAAATGAGGAGCGGCTGAAGATATTGCTCGCGCCCGTTGGCGACCGGCTGAAGGCCTATGAGGAGCAGGTCGGCAAGATCGAGAAGGACCGATCGGAAGCCTATGGCACGCTGACGAGTTTGATCGACCAGATGCGAACTGGGCAGGAACGCGTTTCGACCGAGACTGCAAAGCTGGTCAGCAGCTTGCGTAACGCGCCAAAGGCACGCGGGCGGTGGGGTGAACAACAGTTAAAGAATGTGCTCGAAAGCTGCGGCTTGTCGGAGCATGTCGATTTCGTCACTGAGGCAAGTGTAAGTACCGAGGAAGGCCGGTTGCGCCCCGATGCAATTGTCAAAGTGCCTGGCGGTCGCAGTTTGGTGATCGACGCCAAAGTCTCGTTGAACGATTATCAGGACGCTTTCAATTCAGTTGATGAAACGGCGCGAGATGTCGCGATGGCGCGCCATTGTGCGTCGATGAAGAACCATATCGATGGATTGTCACGCAAAGCCTATTGGGACCAGTTCGACGAAGCACCTGATTATGTGATTATGTTCGTGCCCGGAGAACATTTCCTGGCAGCCGCGTTGGAGCATGAGCCGCATTTGTGGGATTTTGCATTCGAAAAGCGCGTATTATTGGCAACGCCGACCAACTTGGTTGCCATTGCGCGCACAGTCGCCGGGGTATGGCGTCAGGAAGGGCTGGCACGCGAGGCCAAGCAGATCGGTCAGCTCGGCAAGGAAATGTATGACCGCATTGCGGTTGCGGCACAGCATTTGAAATCTGTCGGTTCGGGATTGAACAGCGCGGTCAATAACTACAACAAGTTCGTTGGCAGTTTTGAACGCAACGTGATGTCGACGGGGCGGAAGTTTGCCGAACTTAATATCGAAACCGGAAGTCGAGAGTTGGATGAGATGTCTCCCGTCGAAGCATTACCTCGTTATGGCAGCGACGGTGAACAACCGATGATAAGCGATGAAAGAGATGCAGCGGAATGAGATTGAAGAGCTTGGAATAGAAAGCTCGAAATTGAATTACCATCATCACCTTGAAACAAGTTTAGGCTGACGGGTGTATGTCGTTGTTGCCATATCTACTTTAAGTATTGTGCTCCGTCGAAGGCAGGAGCGTCGGAAGCACAAATACTAAATCTCCACCGCTCCTGCCTTCGCCGGAGCAAGGCCATCTTCTAATCTGTCGTGGTCTACAGCACTTGCTTTAAAGTTGCTCGATTACCTTTGTCGTTTGCCAAAATCAAATTGCCTTCCACCGAATAGTGCTCTGTAACCGGACCGGTGAGAAGGGCCATGAACGCCATCTCTTGCGTCATCTGGTTCTGTTGACACGCCATTTCTGTTACTGAGACGCCGCTGAACGTCAGTATATTTTTGGATTGCTTATACGGACCATAGAAACGGTTGCAGCCCGCCGTTCCGCTCACTTGTCCGCGAGTAAACCGAACCTCGGTTTTCGGTTCCGCAAGCACTGGCAACTGGTCGATGGCCACTATTGTCCAAACTGTGCCATCCAACGTTTTTGGAGGTAGAGTCTGACCACCGCACCCGTTAAATTCCCTGCCACCGGCAATCACTTTTACGGTTTCGGCAAAGCGCAGTCCCGACATGTCATCGGTGCAGGTTGCATGCGTCACATCGACGCTCAGCCTGTCGGTAACATAGCGCATGCCATTGAACGAGGCGCGGCCTTCCGGCTTAGCCACGGTGATTTTCGTCTCGCCATAATCGCCTTCGAACGCGATTGTCTTGGCATCGAAACGGACGATCCACCCAGGTTCATTGCCTTTGGCAACGAAATTGACATCCTCTTCGACGACCGGTGGTTCTGGCATATTGCCAGTCTGGCATGATGCGAGCAACGGCAAGCCGATGACTGCGGCTGTGCAAAACCGATAAATGATTGTTAAATTGGGTAACATTGAACATCTCCTCAACATTCAACATACACCGAGTCTACACGCGGCGAAACTGGTTTAACACTTCATAGGCCATGACCGCCGTGGCGATTGCCGCGTTCAGGCTGTCCGCCTTGCCGCGCATTGGCATTTTGACAAGCACATCGCACTCATTCGCATATTCCGGTGGCAAGCCCTGCGCTTCGTTGCCGGTCAGGATAAAACATGGCGCCGCATATTGCGGAGCCTGATAATCCTTATCGGTTTCAAGACTGGTGCCGACCAATTGCCCTTGGCCCGATCGCAGCCATTCGCCAAACTCCAGCCAACTACACTGTACGACTTTCTGTGTAAAAATCGCTCCCATGCTTGCGCGCACAGCTTCGACCGAGAAAGGATCGGTGCAGTCACCTATCAGGATCAGCCCGCCCGCACCGACTGCATCGCCAGTGCGCAACATCGTCCCCAAATTTCCGGGATCGCGCATCGCCTGCGCTACCAGCCAGATTGGCGCGCTATTGCGTTCGATTTCGGCCAACGGCGTCGCGTGGTCGGGATAGACGCCAACAATCGCCTGCGTATTGTCTTTGCCCGATAGTTTGGAGAGAATATCGGCGCTGGTTTCGATGACATCGCCGCCCGCCGCTAGCACGGCATTTTCAAGCACGATTTCAAGCGAGTGCACTTCGCGGTCTTTCACGCGGAACAGCATTTCTGGCAGGAAACCAGCCTCGCGCGCTTCGGTCATGATGCGCAAGCCTTCGGCCAGAAATTTGCGCTCTCGCTTGCGGAGTTTTTTCTCGCGCAAGGACCGGACCTGTTTGACCAGAGGGTTTGAGAATCCGGTTATTTCGCGGCGCATCAGTCTTCGCCGAAGCCGTCCATTACCAGCCCAACCAGTTTTTCCAGAGCTTTTTCGGCATCCGCGCCAGAGACATGCACAGTAATCTCGCTGCCTTTTGCTGCACCGAGCATCATCAGTCCCATGATCGAAGTGCCTGTTACGCTATGGCCGTCCTTTTCGACTTCGACGTGCAATCCTTCGGGAAGGCGGCTGACGAAGGTCACAAATTTGGCGCTGGCGCGGGCGTGCAGACCCTTCTGGTTTACAATGGTTACCTGACGGCTGATCCGGCTCATCTAGATGCCTCCAGCACTTCCGATGCCACGCTGATATACTTACGGCCCGCTTCGCGCGCAGCGGCTACCGCTTCCTTAACGTCCATGTTCTTGCGCGCGCTGTCCAGGCGGATGAGCATTGGCAAATTAACCCCAGCGATCACCTCTACCCTGCCGGCGTCTAGTAAGGAAATTGCCAGATTTGACGGTGTACCGCCGAACAGGTCTGACAGGATAACCACACCTTTGCCGACATCGACTTTTTTGATTGCTGCAGCGATTTCCTTACGCCGCCCCTCCATATCGTCGCGTGGTCCGATGCAGATCGTGGCGATCTGCTGCTGTGGGCCAACAACATGTTCCAAGGCCACCAGAAACTCTTCGGCAAGGCGGCCATGAGTGACCAAAATCAGTCCGATCATACTTAACTGCTACCCTGTTTATCTTTTGGTTCAAGTCGCGGTGCACTACCCGCTGGCCCTTCCAGCGCGTCGATGGGACGTGACGTCAAATTACGATGAGTGATCGTGGGCGAAAATCCCGCTTCGCGCAACCATTTGCCGAACTGCTCGGCGACAAAAACTGACCGGTGCCGCCCTCCGGTGCAACCGAATGCGATATTTACATAGGCTTTCCCTTGCGCGTCATACAAGGGCAAAAGGTAAAGCAGCAGGTCGCGTATTTTACTGACGGCATCGCTATATGAAGGCCCCGCTTCGACGTAATCGGCTACCGGCTGATCGAGCCCAGTTAATGGCCGCAACGCGTCATCCCAATGCGGGTTGCGCAAAAACCGCATATCGAAAATCAGATCGGCGTTGTGCGGGACGCCGCGTGAGAATCCGAAGCTGGTTATCGAGACCGTGGTCTGCGCATTGGTGTTGGCGATGAACCGTTCACGAATGTCATTCTGTAAATCATGAGCCGATAATTTGCTGGTATCGATGACGGTTTCCGCCCAGCGCCGCAGCGGCTCCATCAACATACGTTCCTGAGCGATGCCGTCGATGGCAGGACGGTCCTGCGCCAGAGGATGCCGTCGTCGGGTTTCTGCATAACGCCGCTCGATTTCTGTCCCAGCGCAATCCACGAACAGCGTCATAATGTTGAGGTCGGAACGCTTTTGCAGCTGCCTTATCTGTTTGATGAGCGCTTCGGGATCGAACCCGCGCGTTCGGCTATCAAAGCCCAGCGCCAAAGGCACGGTCGGGCCTGAGCGTCCTTCCGATCCGGGAATATCAAGCAGCGGCCCGGCCAGACGGATCGGGAAATTATCGACCGCTTCCCAGCCCATGTCCTCCAGCGTTTTCAGAACGGTAGTTTTGCCGGCACCCGACAGGCCAGTGACGAGCAGGATAGGTTGTGCAGGAGGAGGGGCCGCCTTGCTCATGCGATTTGGTTCCCCAAGGCAATACGAAGCGCATGCTCCACTTTGAGCGGCGCGCTTGCTTCAAAAGAATTTAGCTTCAAACATGCGATATCGTGGCCTGCAATTTGGGTTGAAACATTGTCGGACGGTAAGCGCTCTGGTTGCTCGCCTAAATCGACCACCAAACGCAACGGCACGCCGTCGGCAAACGGCATTTTCACTATGCCGACTCCGCGCATCTCGATCATGCCCGCGATTTGGGGCGCGGTGCGCAACGTAACATTAGCATCGCCTGCATCTACCAGCACGCCGTCGTCACTGATTAAAACCGCACCACGGTCGATGAGGCGAAGTGCGAGATCCGATTTACCCAAACCCGACGGTCCCGACAGCAAGACGCCATCGCCGTTGATCGCGACCGCGGTCGCATGGAGCAATCTGCTACTCAACGGGTCGATACCTCGGCAGACGGCAGCCCAATTTCAAAGCATGCGCCCGGTCTCCCATCGACTCTGTCACGCACCATGATCCGCCCGTGATGTCCCTCGACTATCGTGCGGGCAATCGCCAGGCCAAGCCCGCTATGCTTGCCGAAATTTTCAGACTGCGGGCGCTCGCTGTGAAAACGCCGAAAAATTGCCTCACGGTCTGGCTCGGGCACGCCTGGGCCTTCGTCGCTAACCCGGATAATGACTTCGTCGTCGGCAAGCGTTGCCGCAATTTCCACAAGCCCACCGGGCGGCGAAAATGACACGGCATTGTCGATCAAGTTCGTCAGCATCCTTTCTAACCGCACGTCTTCGCCTAGGGCCGTTGCGATTCCGCGCCGTGGTCGTGCAAAGGCGATCGTCACGCCGTTGTTGTCATCGCGCTCTTCGCGGGCCTGCAACAATTGTTCAATCATGTCGCCAAGATCGATACGGTCGAATTTGGCTTTGGCGAGCTGCGAGTCGACTCGGCTTGCGTCCGATATGTCGCTGATCAGTCGGTCCATGCGGTGCACATCGGCTTTAGCGACATCCATAAGCTGCTGGCGTAGTTCAGGTTCCTTGACGGCTTCAATGCCATCGAGGGCCGACCGCAATGATGCCAGCGGGTTCTTTATTTCATGCGCAACATCAGCAGCGAATGCTTCAGTTGCATCAATACGCTGACGGAGCGCTATGCTCATATCTGAAAGTGCGCGGGCAAGCATGCCAATTTCGTCACGCCGTGATGGCAGACGCGGCACGGTAACTTCCTGCGCGCGGCCCAGTCGCACTTTTACAGCTGCACGCGCCAAGTGACGCAAGGGTCGGACTATGGTGCGCGCGAGGAACATTGACAACAACACGCCGATGCACAGCACGACTAGGAAAAACATTCCGACATTGAACCGCTCAGCGCGAACAAACACTCTGATGTCGCGCTCATTGGCAGTGCTCAGGACTGAGAAACTGGATTGCGGAGATCGCGCCGCGGCGCTGATGACATGAGTCATATCGGACGCAAAACGCGCCATCGACACCGGCTGCCCAGGCTTGGCTGCCTTGATTTCGGCCCATGCGGGGGAAGTATCTTTCGCCGGCTCGGCAAATTGCGGAAGCGCAGGCGCGAGCACAAGAAAATCGAAAATGCGATCAAGGCCAGTGGCCAACACCTTGCGCAAAGGTTCATTGTCCGGGTTACGCAACTCATAGGCGGGTGCGCCTAAATCGAAACTGTCCATCAACTTCGAACCGTCCTGC
>JBKJLZ010000127.1:0-5845 GCA_046596705.1 Sphingorhabdus sp.
TCAGTACCGTATACCAGTTTGCGATAATGAGTGAAGGCGCTTGCCGAAAGTTGCGCCATCGCCGCTTTGAACCGTGCGGCGTCGGTATCGGGGATTGGATCGCTGGATAAAGTAGCCAGCATTGTTGCTGATGCCATTGTTTCCAAACTGGTTACCGCATGATCGACCGTTCCATATTTGGCAGCGATTACCTCGCCTTGTTCGGTAATTCTTATTCGCCCCTGCACCGTACCTTTTGGCTGCGCCTTAATCGCGCCGAACGCGGAGCCGCCGCCCCGCCCGACTGCGCCACCGCGTCCGTGAAACAGCTGCATGGAAATGCCTACTTCGGCAAATACTGGGGCGAGCGCGCTCGATGCCTCGAACAATTCCCAGGTCGAGGTTAGGTAGCCGCCATCCTTGTTCGAATCGGAATAACCAATCATCACTTCCTGATGGCCGCGTTGTTGCGCCAAAGCTTTCATTTGCGGCAGTTTGAAAAAGGCCCTCATCGTTTCCGGGGCGGCTTGCAAATCGGCGATCGTTTCAAACAGCGGCACCGACATGATGCTTGCCGACGGCGTGCCATCCTCCGCTACGCGGTACAGCCCGGCCTGTTTGAGTAATATATAGACCTCAAGCATGTCCGACACGCTTTCGGTCTTGCTGATATTATAGGTCGTGATTGCCCCTCGGCCGAAGTCGGCCTGCGCCGTGGCCGCCGCCCGAACGATTGCGAGTTCCTTTAAGGTTTCATCGCTGTAGTCATTCCATTCGCTGGCCAGCGGTCGATTATGTGAGAGTTCGGCGACCAGCAGCTCGACGCGCGCGGCTTCGTCTAGCGCCGCATAGTTATGTTCGACCCCCGCCTTTTTCAGCAGTTCGGCGACAACGCGTTCATGGACATCACTATTCTGTCTGAGGTCAAGCGTTGCGAGATGGAAACCGAAAATCTCGACCGAACGGATCAAGCGCCCTAACGCGCCGCCTGTCGAGAGCGCACCATCGCCGTCGCTGGCCAATGCAGAAGCAATCGTGACTAGATCGGCGCGCAATTCTTCGGGCGTTGTATAGGGCTCACCCGACAGCTTTGCCGGACGTGGCGGGTTGTCACCGATCAGCTTCACATGAGTAGCGCAAAGTCGCGCATAAATACCTGTCAAGGCCCGGCGATAGGGCTCGTCGGCGCGTGTGGCGGCACTATCACCGCTTTTGTCAGCCAGATTAAGCACAGCTTGGGGGGTAGTGCTAATTAAAGATGAGATCGAAATCTCTGCACCCAATTTGTGCACCGCCTCCAGATAGCTGCGGATTGCAGTGCCGCCATTGCGGGTGATCGCGTATGCCAGCGTGTCGGCATCTACAAAGGGATTGCCATCGCGGTCGCCGCCGATCCAAGTGCCAAGCCGGACAAAGCCTGGCAAGCGAGTGCCGAGCGCTTTTTCCCATCCAGCGTATAATTTAGGCAGCGCAGGCAGGAAAACCTCCTGCATGTAAGTGCGAGCGTTTTCGATTTCGTCAGCGACGAAAAGCTTCTCCCGACGTAGCGGGCGAGTTTGCCATAGTAGCGCGATTTGTCGATATATTGCTGCATCGATATCATCGCCATCCGGGGTGGTCGTTCGCCCCCCGTCGCGCATCGTCATCAGGGCGGCGATCCGGTTCTTATGGTCAATGATGCTCTTGCGGCGCACCTCGGTTGGATGCGCGGTCAATACAGGGACGATCAGGCTGTGCGCCAGCAGATCGGATATCGCGTCGACGTCCACGCCTTCGGATTTTAGCCGAGCATAAGCTTCGGCCACTGTTGCCCCGTCCTCATGCGCCAGTCCTTGCCGGTCTTCAGCCAGATTGGCGAGAAGCGAGAACAGCATGAAGCCGCGAACAAAATTCAATGTATCATCAAGGCTAAGCGCCCCCAGCCCCCGGTCGCTGCTATCCGCACCCGCGATTCCGCGAAACCGGTCTACGCTGGTCGAGCGGATATATTCGGTCTGCCGGTATAGTTTGTCGCCGCCATAAGCGCGGATGACATGACCGAGCATCTTGCCAAGCAACCTGATATCGGGGTTTTGCGAGATGTTAGTGGGCGAGGCAACGGTGTGATTCATTAGATGATTGTGCATCGCAGCATGACCATACGTCAAGCATCACGAACCGGCATAATACATAGCCGATTTTACTCGCCGATCAGCTTCGACATTTCTTCGATTTCGGTCCGCTGCGCGGTAACCTGAGCGGCAATGCGCTGCTGCGTGTTGACCAGCAGTTCGACATATGCCGAGTCGCCTTCGATCTGGTCGGCAATCAATTTGTCCATTTCGCCCAGTGCTGCCACCGAATCGGCGCGCTCACTGTCCAGCCGTGACAACAGCATATGTGCATTGACCCAGCTTTCCGTGCCTGGTGCCGTTCCAGAAGCCTTTGACGCGACATTGCGCATTGGGGGCAAGCGCTTCTGAAAGCTGGCGTCAGCGGCGTTGTGCCGTTTGACAAGCGCATCGACGCTCGCTGCGAGATCGGGCGGTAGAGAAACTGGCGCAGCTGGTTGCGTGGTTTCGGTCGCCTTATTGGGTCCGTCAATTTCGTAAGGGCGACGCGCAAGCGAGGGAAATTCGCCGTCAGGGGTGCTGCATGCCGCGAGAAATGCAATAAGGCCAAGGCCGATTGCCAGCGATGCGCGATTGAAACCAGTCATCACTTAAGTCTAGGGGCGCTCCGCCCAAGTGGCAAGGCCCGCTAGACGCCGGAAAACCCACCAAAAGGCGTTGACATAGCCAATATGTTGCCCTAGCTGGCCGCTTTCCGGCGTAGCCTTTCGAGATTCGTATTTCGACGGGATGCGCCTGCAACCGCGCCCTAAACCGGTGCCATGCTATTAAGAAACGGATGAGTTAGAGCCATGTTCGCTATCGTGCGCACAGGCGGCAAGCAGTATCGCGTAGCCGCCGGAGATAAGATCGCAGTTGAAAAACTGTCAGGTGAAGCGGGTGACAAGATCTCGCTTGGCGACATATTGCTCGCTGGCGACGGCGACAAGGCGGCCGACTTGAACGGTTTGTTGGTATCTGCTGAAATCATCGCGCAAGAACGCGGCGAAAAGGTGATCGTTTTCAAAAAGCGTCGCCGCCACAACTATCGCCGCAAGCAGGGCCACCGCCAGTCTTTGACGCTCCTTCGTATCCTCGCCGTTGGCAAGGAAGAGAAAAAGCCTGCGCCGAGCAAGGCCGAGGTAGCTGCGGCGCCCGCCAAGGAAGCAAAAACTGCCGAAAAGGCTGAAGCTGCTCCTGCCAAGGAAGCTGCGCCGAAGCCGGTAAAAGCCGAAGCCGCTACAGCCAAGGCCGCTGCGACTAAGCCCGTCAAGGCCGAAGCCGCACCAAAGGCCGAAAAAGCGGCAACCGAAACAAAAGCTGCGCCGAAAAAGCCAGCCGCCAAGAAGAAAACTTGAGCCCCGGCTCAGTTAAGCAAGGAGTTTAGACCATGGCACATAAAAAAGCAGGTGGTTCGTCACGTAACGGTCGCGATTCAGCAGGCCGCCGTCTTGGCGTGAAGAAATTCGGTGGCGAAAGCGTCATTGGTGGCAATATTATCGTCCGTCAGC
This sequence comes from Sphingorhabdus sp., assembly GCA_046596705.1. Classification (GTDB taxonomy): domain Bacteria; phylum Pseudomonadota; class Alphaproteobacteria; order Sphingomonadales; family Sphingomonadaceae; genus Sphingorhabdus_B. Next base: position 3,581 of record JBKJLZ010000127.1, read on the forward strand.
GCGGAACCAAGGTTTATCCTGGTTCGGGCGTGGGTCTTGGTAAAGATCATACTCTCTTTGCGCTGACCGCTGGCCGCGTGCGATTCCACGCTGGCAAACTCGGCCGCAAATATGTGTCGGTCGATATGATGGCGGTGGCCGCAGAATAATTCGGACAATCGATAACGGGTTGTCCAGTCGGATGACCCGGAAATTGCCCTTAAGCGATTTCACCTTGGAACAGGGAGACGGGTCAACCCGCCTCCCTTTCTTTTTGCCTCTTTCCCCCTGTTCCGCCGCCCATTTTGGGCAATGTGTAACATTGCTGTCGCGTTGCCATGCAAAAGGCCGCGCAGCGACCTGGAGAGATAAGATGTTTGCAAGAACCGAAAGATTATTGCTTCGGCCGAGCTGGCCCGAAGACGCAGCCGCCCTATACCAGGCGATTGCTGACGAAGGTATCGTCCGCAATCTTGCGCGTGCGCCGTGGCCCTATACCGAAGATGAAGCCAAACGCTTTGCCGGGCTTGAGCACAGCGAAACTTATCCCACATTCTTGCTCATGCAGCGGACCGATGGTGAGCCGCGACTGGTCGGTGCATGTGGGCTTGGCGAACGCAACGGCGAGGCTGAACTCGGCTATTGGATATCGCGGCCCTATTGGGGACTGGGCTATGCAACCGAGGCGGCGCGCGCGGTAATCGGAGTGGCGCGGGCTATTGGCCACAAACGGCTGGTTGCCGGGCATTTTCTCGACAACGCTGCCTCGGGGCGGGTTCTCCGTAAAGTCGGGTTTCGTTCAACCGGGCAAATCGAGCAACGGCATAGCAACGGTCGGGGTGCACAGGCGAAATGCGCGGTATACGAAAAATCGCTTGAGGACATGAGCGAGGTGGACGTGGCTATGACGCGGGTTCCGGCGACCAGCATGCGCGAGCATTTTGATCGGTTGCAGGCGGCTTAGGCTGCGGCTTTAGCAATCAGCGATATTTCGGTCGCCGGTTCGGGCTGTTGATATCCAGCCCGCTTTGCCGCTGCAATGGCCAGCGCAGCTTCGCCTTTTGCAAGAAGCAGCCTGTCATCCTGGTCCCATGGATGAAAACCCGGACGGAAATAGCTTGCCCACGGACGGAGGACATTACGCCCTATGCCATCTTTGCCGAAACCAGCGCGAAGGATGGACGTCAACGCTTTCGGTAAACCGATGCCGTCCTGCCTTAGCAGTTCTATCTGGCCCAAAGTTCGGTTTACGAAGAAGCTGGCGGTTATCACAAGCATGAAGGTGCTGCGCCAAAGCCAACGTCGGACCGGGTTCCAATCCTGTGTAGCGTGTTTCCAAACGTCATAGGCGACACCCTTATGCTCAACTTCTTCGATCGCATGCCAAAGCCACAATTCGTGCAGCCCTGCATCGGTACCGGCAAGATGACGCTCGTCACGAAGAATTTCGGCGGCGACAATGGCGGTGAAATGTTCGATGCACATTGTTGCGGTCAGTTTGACAATGTCGCTCGCATTTTCGAATAAACTAACAAAGCCGCGAATTTTCCGGTCGAGTGGTTCGATATCATAGCCAGCGCTGATCAGCGCGCGGTTCATCGCCACATGTTCGCGGCTGTGACCGGCCTCTTGCTCGATAAATGCCTTTACCTCGCGGCCCAGCGAAGGAGGAACGCGATCGGCCCACGGGATCATGCAGCGGATCATGAATGTTTCACCATGCGGAAACACCGCCGATAACGCGTTGAAGAATGCTGTTGCGTAAGGGTCACCACGAACCCAGTGGCGCTGCGCAATTGTCTCAGGCGCGCCGCGAAACCCGCGCGAAACGATGTTTGGCCGGGCAACGGCTGAATCGGCGGCATTCACGTTGTTAGGGGTCTGATCCATGACCGCTTTTATCTCTGGCCGGATGAAGGGCATTTAAAGAAAGGGGGTTAATAAGCCGTAAGTTGTGAAAAATTCCTACGCTTTTCCAGCGTTTGCAACGTTAACGCCGCTGACGTTGTGCGTCGTGCAAACCAGCCCGTTCATTAACAAATGGGCCCGCGGCGCATTGTCAAGAAGGACGGGCACGTCCATGCTGCGATACCTTGCACATTTAGCAATGGCCAAGATACGGACTCAATGCCGATGAATAATGCTTCTAAGGTCGTACACATTAAGGATGGCGGCATGCCGAGGCGGCTCAGCCCTGAAGCCAGCCGGCTGGCAGCGCTGGAGGCGGCGCGCGAACTGCTCATCGAAACCGGCCCGCAAGCCGTTACGCTGAAAGCCGTTGCCGGG
>JBKJLZ010000212.1:0-4419 GCA_046596705.1 Sphingorhabdus sp.
CATGCAATGCGAGATTGATTTTTGCGTAGGCAGTTTCTGTGTGAGTAAGCATTAGCGTTCGGGAAACACCTGCTCCATGCCGACGTCGATCTTTTGCGCAATGCGCTCAGCAGCATCCTGGCTAACGGCATCCTCCGATTTCACGACTGCAGGCGTCAGCGCGATGAGTAGGATCGCTACTGCCGGGAGCTTACATGTTCGGATAGTTCGGTCCACCGCCACCCTCCGGCGTTACCCAGTTGATATTCTGATTTGGATCTTTGATGTCACATGTTTTGCAATGCACGCAATTCTGCGCGTTGATTTGATACCGCGGATCTTTGCCGTCTTCTTCAATCCATTCGTAAACGCCTGCCGGACAGTATCGCGCGGATGGACCGGCAAATTCCATGAACTCGCTGCTCAATTGCAGCGCAAGATCTTTGACCTGCAAGTGCACTGGCTGGTCTTCGGCATGGTTAGTGTTCGATAGAAATACCGAGGAAAGGCGATCAAAGCTGAATATGCCGTCAGGCTTTGGATATTCGATGCGCGAGGCTGTTGTTTTATGTTTCAGTGCTTTGTGGTCGGCGTGATGCTTCATCGTAAACGGCATCCGGATGCCAAAGCTTTCGAGCCACATATTGATGCCCGAAAACATCGAGCCCCAAAAATTGCCGTATCTCTCCACGAGTGGCAAAACGTTACGAACGATCTGCAATTCTTTATAAATCCAGCTAGCTTCATAGCCAGTTTGGTAAGCAGTCAGTTCATCATGCTCTCGACCTTGCGCCAGTGCCTCGATGGCAGCATCGGCGGCTAACATCCCCGACTTCATCGCGGTATGCGTGCCTTTGATGCGCGGAACGTTGAGAAAACCTGCAGTGCAGCCAATCAGCGCGCCGCCTGGAAACGCGAGCTTTGGGACGGACTGAAAACCGCCATCGCTGATCGCCCGAGCACCATAAGATACACGCTTCCCGCCAGTAAGGATTTTTTTGATTTCAGGATGAGTTTTCCAACGCTGCATCTCTTCGAACGGCGACAGATGCGGGTTGGAATAATTGAGCCAAACGACAAAACCCAATGCAACCTGATTATTCGCCTGATGATACAAAAATGCGCCGCCATTTGCGTCCGTCAGAGGCCAACCCTGACTGTGTATTACCCGCCCTGTAGCATGTTGCTCAGCCGGAATGTCCCATAGTTCCTTGATGCCGATACCGTAAACTTGAGGCTCACAATCCCTATCAAGCCCGAATTTTGGCTTAAGTAATTTCGTCAGATGCCCCCGCACACCTTCAGCAAAGAAGGTGTATTTCGCATGCAGCTCCATCCCTGGCATGTAATCTGCCTTGTGGCTGCCATCGCGTGCGAGACCCATGTCGCCGGTCGCCACTCCTTTGACTGAACCGTTTTCATTGTAGAGTATCTCAGCTGCGGCAAATCCCGGGAATATTTCTACTCCGAGATTTTCCGCCTGCCCTGCCAGCCAGCGGCACAAGTTGGCGAGCGAACCGGTGTAAGTTCCTTTGTTGTGCATAAAGCGTGGCGTCAGAAAATGTGGAATATTGAATTTACCGGTTTTCGACATGACCCAGTGCTGATTGTCTGTCACCGGCACGTCGGCGAGCGGGCAACCCTGCTCGCGCCAATCGGGTATCAGTTCGTCAAGACCTTTGGGGTCGATGACCGCACCCGACAAGATATGGGCGCCGACCTCGGAACCCTTTTCAAGAATGCAGACGCTGGTATCAGGTGAGTTCTGCTTGATGCGGATCGCGGCGGACAGACCTGCGGGTCCAGCACCGACGATCACCACGTCATAAGGCATCGATTCCCGCTCACTCATCGTCTTTGTCCTTTACCCCAACCGACAATCGGGTCATCCTGCAAACTAGGCAGTTGACAGAAAATGCCATGCCAAGCAATTGACCCCGCCGTCAACCGGTGACTGAAGGATATGATGGATCAAAGGGGGCAATTTACCGCATCCGCCATAGTGAGTTCGCTGAACGCTTGGTGGGAGCTGGCTGGCGTTGATTGTGCTGTCGGCGATGAAACCGTCAATTGGCTGACTTTGGACGCGAAGCTGGAGATATCGGCACTGATACCTGATAATCCAAAGCCTTTACCCGACTTGCCGGTAAAGATGAAGATCGAATGGCCGCAAGATATCGAAGCATTGCGAAGTATGATCTCGAACGGCGCGGCTTTGCCAAGCAACGCGTTCGGCAATCGTCACATTGCTCCCGTTGGTCGGTCAAATGCCAGTTTGATGATTATTTCAGATCTGCCCGATGGCGATGAGGTAGCAACCGGAAAACTGGGTAGTGGCGCAACCGGCAATTTGCTGGCGCGGATGATGGCGGCGATCGGTGTGGATTTGGCGGATTGCTATTGGACAGCACTCGCCACGACCATTCCGGCTACTGGCGAATTGCCTGATTCAGCTTTGCCTGACCTCGCAGACTTTACACGGCATCAGATCAATCTGGTCGATCCCAAACGCATAGTGGTGTTGGGTTCTTCGACGTGCCGCGCATTATTAGGCCTGGACCTCATGGAAGCACGGCAGAATTTACAATATATTAACTATGTTGGCGGAAAAAAAGCGGTGTTAACGACATTCCATCCGCGGACTTTACTCGCCCGACCGCAAATGAAGGCGCAAGCTTGGAAAGATTTGCAGATGTTCGTGAAGGACATTTGATGAAAACTGCTTTTTGCATAGCATCCGCGCTCGTTCTTGCGCCGATATCTGCGTCTTTCGCTAATACTGTTGAAGATTTTCGATCGATTCCGTCACCATCTGCGCCAATTATTCTTGATAAATCGGAAAAACAGGTTTTTTCAGATATTTATTCCGCAATTCGCGGTGAGCAATGGGATGTCGCAGCAAGATTGATCGACCGTGCGCCGCAAGGGCCGATGGCGGCGATGGCTCGGGCAGAGCTGTATCTCGCACCGAACAGTCCGAAGGTCGAGGCGGCGCAATTGCAGGCGCTTCTCAATACCGCTCCTTATCTGCCGCAAGCGGGGCAGCTGGAGACTATGGCACGCAAGCGGGGTGCCTTGGCTCTTCCCGAGCGGCCAGGTATCCGCCGTTTTTCCTATCTGGGCGGCGCGCCGAAACGCGATTTGCCGAAGAATGCGGCAGACGACCTATTACGCAACGAAATTCAGACATTCATCAAAAATGACGATCCGCGTTCTGCCGAGGCATTGCTCGACAGCAAATCTGAATACCTGTTTGACGATGCGTTGACCGAGCTCCGTTACCGAGTTGCGTGGTCATATTATATCGAGAATGATGATGCGTCGGCCAAGCGTTTAGCGGGCATTACCCGCGCGGCCGGTGGCAATTGGGGCACGCAGGGCCAATGGGTTTACGCGCTCGCCTCGTGGCGTCTGAAAGATTACGTGTCGGCCTTTGAAGCATTCGACCAGGTTGCCCGCAACGCGGCTGGTGACGACCTGAAAGCCGCCGGACTGTTCTGGAGCGCACGCGCTGCGATGGCAACAAAACAACCGCAACAGGTACAATCGCGTATGCAGAATGCCGCGCAATACCCTGAAACATTTTACGGATTACTTGCTAGCGAAGCCTTGGGGATGGAACCGATAGCTCGCAAAGCCGCCAAAGTTGCCAAGCTCGACTGGAACGCACTAAAGTCCCAAGAAAACGCTCAACTAGCCGTAAGCCTCGTCGAAATCGGGGAGAACAAGCTGGCTGATGAAGCGCTCCGGCATCAAGCCAAAATCGGCGACGCCGGCCAGCACGCCAACCTTGCCCAACTCGCTGGATCGCTCAATCTTGCTTCCACACAATACTGGATGGGGCATTATGGGCCGACGCGTGGGAGCAACAATGCAATGGCACGTTATCCCACCCCGAGCTGGCAGCCGACTGGAGGTTGGCGAGTCGATCCATCGTTGGTAATGGCGCACACATTACAGGAATCGGGTTTTCGGACGGACGTAGTTAGTGGCGCGGGCGCCCGCGGCCTGATGCAAGTTCGCCCCGGAACTGCGCAGGATATGGCACGAGCACGCGGCACTTATCTGGCGGCGTCCGACCTCGATCGGCCAACGGTAAACCTCGAATACGGACAGTCGTACCTCGAAAAACTGCGCGATTTGCCCGCTACTGGCGGCCTGTTGCCCAAGGTCATTGCCGCTTACAACGCCGGCCCTACGCCGGTTGCTCGCTGGAATATCGAAATTCGCGACAATAACGATCCGCTCCTTTTTATCGAATCGATCCCTTATTGGGAAACGCGCGGATATGTTTCGATAATCCTGCGCAACTACTGGATTTACGAGATGCGTCAGAACAGAGTCTCGGGCAGCATGAACGGCCTGGCACAATATCTGTGGCCGCGCTTCCCGACGAAGAATGGCAGCGTTTCGGTGCGCCGCCCGCAAAAGGGAGGCTCG
>JBKJLZ010000269.1:0-4574 GCA_046596705.1 Sphingorhabdus sp.
CCGACTTCGGTAGCGCGCTTTGCAGCGATGGCTAAACAACTGGATGCGCGGGCGCAATCGGGCGCCGAAATCCGGGTCTATTGGCTCGATCATGCAAATGCTGAAACGCTGTTGGAAACGATTCAGTCGCTGATCGGGGGCCAAAATGCGGCGACGCCGGCATCTTCGCTACCGCCTGTTGCGAGCGCGGTTAATGGTCCAACTGCAACAGCCGCTCCCGCCGCCATTGCGCCTGTAGTCGCTGCAACTTCGTCGAGTGGAATGAATGGCATTGGCGGACGTGGACCGATTGTGGTTACTCGCTATGAAGGGGCCAACGCACTTATCGTGGCAGCCAACCCCGAAATGCAGCGCACTCTGGGCGAACTTATCCGGCAGCTCGACACCCGTCCTGATCAGGTGATGGTCGAAGCTATCGTTGTGGAAATCGGCAATGATGCGGCAAAAAGATTGGGCGTTCAATTTTTGGTCGGTGGCAAAAACATACCCTTTGCCGCAACCAATTATTCGAATGCGGTTCCAAGCATATTGACGATTGCCGGCGCAATCGGAGCTGAGGAGTTGTCGCGTACGACAACCACGGTCAATGGCCAAACAACCACCACCACCACAACCAGCGCCTTGGGCAACAGCCTGCAAGAAGCGGCAGCTGCATCGATACTTAGCGCGACTGGCGGCTTTGCCGGTTTCGCTTTCGATATCGGCAAGAATGCAATTTTCGGGGCGATCATCAACGCGGTTCAGAATGACACTGAATCCAACTTGCTTGCGACACCGCATATCGTGACGCTCAATAACCAAAAAGCAAAATTCCTTGTTGGCCAGGAAGTGCCTGTCACCACCGGAGAGGCGCTGTCGGACAATTTCGACAATGCATTTCGCACTGTGCAGCGTCAAGAAGTCGGCATCAAACTTGAGGTAACCCCCCAGGTCAATTCGCAGGGCGATGTCAAAATGTTCTTGCGTCAGGAAGTTTCGAGCGTTGCCGGGCCGGTGTCGGCTCGGTCAAGCGATCTAATCATCAACAAACGCGAATTTGAAACCAGTTTTACCGTTGGAGATGGCCAAATACTTGCAATCGGGGGGCTGCTTAATGACGACGAACGTCGCACAATCGAGCGAATCCCATTGTTGAGCGACATTCCGCTGATCGGTGAACTTTTCAAATCGCGCAGCCGCAGGCGAAGCAAAACCAACTTAATGGTATTCATCCGTCCCACGGTGCTGCGCAGCCGCGCCGATGGCGATAGGTTGACGGCGCGTCGATATGATTATGTCCGCAATATGCAGAGCGTGCGCAATCCCGACCTTGAGCCTTCTATCGATGAGCTGCTCCGCGATTATATGGGCGCAGTTCCTCCCGCTTCGCCTGATATAAGGCCAGGGGATATTATGGTAGGAGCGACTGACCAGCTGGATCGAGCAGGTCCAGGTGGGCCGCTCCAATCCGCAGAAGTACCGCCCAGCAGTGTTTCCACAACCAACGGGGACAAGCAATGATCATCAGGCGTGGCGAGACCGAATTGGCGGAAAAGCCACTGGTCGCTGGCGAAACGGTTGTGGTTGTTCCCAACCCGCCATTGCTTGATTTGCCTTATGCCTTTGCCAAAGCGCACGGTGTTGTACTTCGGCATGAGAATGAAAATCGCATTGTAGTCGCGCTACGCGAGGGTGCCGACCCACTGATGTTGCTCGAAGTACGCCGGTATCTGGCAATGCCCTTCGACGTCGAAATGGCCGACAATATAACGTTCGACCGTTATCTTTCGGACCATTATGCAATGGACGGCTCGGCGGCGGCGATGGCAGGAGCGATTGGGACAGGTGATAGCGACTTGCTGTCGGATATGCTGCCGTCAGCTGACGACCTGCTCGACAGTGCCGACGACGCGCCGGTTATCCGCCTGATCAACGGCATCATCGCTGAAGCAGTAAGGCAAGGTGTGTCTGACATCCATATCGAGCCTTATGAAACGGGGTTGGTGGTGCGCATGCGGACCGATGGCGTGCTGCAGGAACGGCTGCGTTTGCCCGCCAACGTTGCGCCGGTTGTAGTCAGCCGGATCAAGGTGATGGCACGGCTCGACATTGCCGAGCGCCGAATTCCGCAGGACGGCCGAATCGGTATTACGCTTGGCGGCAAGCTGGTCGATGTGCGCGTTTCCACACTTCCCAGCCGCGCAGGCGAACGCGTGGTGATGCGTATTTTAGACAAGGAGAACGCAGGTATCTCGCTCGACCTGCTTGGCATGTCGGACGATGCGTTGAAGATTTTGGGCGATGCACTGGCCGAACCCAATGGGATCATCCTTGTCACCGGCCCTACGGGATCTGGCAAGACCACGACGCTGTATGCAGGGCTCAAGCGCCTCAATGACGGCACACGCAACATCCTGACGGTCGAAGACCCAGTCGAATATGCAGTCGAGGGCATTGGCCAGACTCAGGTTAATGCAAAGGTCGGGATGACCTTCGCCGCCGGGCTTCGTGCGATATTGCGGCAAGACCCCGATGTGGTGATGGTCGGGGAAATCCGCGACCGCGAAACCGCCGATATTGCGGTGCAGGCAGCTTTGACCGGGCATCTGGTGCTGACCACCGTCCATACCAATGATGCATTAGGCGCTATCACGCGGATGCGTGATATGAAGGTAGAGCCATTCCTGCTGGCGTCGACTTTGCGAGCAGTGATTGCGCAGCGGCTGGTACGGCGGCTTTGCCCCGAATGCCGTGAGCCAGTTCAAGCGGATGGCAGCGTCGCGTCGCTGCTCGGCTTTGATCGCGGTACCGTGGTGTATCAAGCGGTCGGCTGTCCGGAGTGCAAAAATACCGGATATCAAGGCCGGATTGGCGTGTTTGAGGCGGTACGGATCGATGAGACAATCAGGCGGCTGATTAACGATGGCGGAGACGAGGCCATTCTCGCGCGCCACGCATTCCTGAACCAGCCAAATCTGAGCGCTGCAGCGCGCAAATTGGTGCGTGCCGGTCATACGACGCCTGAAGAAGCGATCCGCGTTTCGCGGCGTGAAGACATTGTCGAGGATGCCTGATTTTGCCTATCACGCAATCGACTCTGAAGGTCGAGAAAAGCGTGGGCGGATTGCGGCGGCCAATGACGACCTTGCACGTGAACGGCTGACCAGCCAGAAATTGTATATCGTCAGCGTTGCGCCGGCAGCGGCACGAGCATCGGCGCTGTCAAAGCTGCCCATTCGCCGGTCCGCACGGTTAAATGCAAAGCAGCTCACGCTTTTCACGCGGCAAATGTCGTCGTTGGTTCAGGTTAGCCCGCTTGAGGAAGCATTGCGCACGATCAGCCGTCAGAGCGAGCAGGTGCATGTCCGGACAATCCTGACCGAAGTGCATGGCGGTGTGGTCGAAGGTCAGCGTCTGTCTGAAGCGATGCGCCGCGAAAGTGCCAGTTTCCCGCCGCTCTACCGAGCGATGATTGCAGCTGGCGAAGGGGCAGGCACTTTGCCTCTGATAACCGAACGGCTCGCTCTGTTGCTGGAGCGGCAGGCGGAAATGCGCGGCAAACTGATCGGTGCACTGGCCTATCCAATCATATTATCGCTAGTCGCTATCCTAGTGGTGATGGGGTTGATGGTATCGGTCGTTCCGCGAGTCGTTGAACAGTTCGACAATGTCGACCAGCAATTGCCGCTTATTACTCGTATTGTAATAGGCATTTCCGCATTTCTGGCTTCATACTGGTGGGCAATCCTTATCTTTGTTGGGATAGCGTGCCTGTTATTCTGGCGCGCGTTGCAGCAACCCGGTTTCCGGCTTTCGGTTGACCGGACAGTGCTCCGTCTACCGATCATTGGCAAATTGCTGCGTAATCTGCACGCAGCGCGAATGGCGCGAACGCTGGCAACGATGGTCGCCAGCCGCTTGCCATTGCTTGAGGGGCTTCGGCTGACCGGTGGTACGATCCGCAACACCGTATTGGCGCGCGCCAACGACGATATCGTCGAGGCGGTGCGTAGCGGCGGTAGCCTGTCGGGTGCAATGCGCGCCAGTGGTGTGTTCCCGCCGTTGCTAGTTTACCTCACCGCCAGCGGCGAAAGCGCGGGACAGCTCGACCTGATGCTTGAACGCGCCGCCGAATATCTCGAACGTGAGTTCGATAATTTTACCAGCACCGCGCTGTCTCTGCTGGAACCCATGATAATCGTGTTGATGGGCGGCATTGTCGCTGTCATTATATTGGCAATATTGCTGCCTATCCTGCAACTACAAAACCTCACGGGACTATAGAAATGCTGCCTATCCTAATCCATCTTTTCACCGATATGACCCGCGCTCCTGAGAAGTTTCGGCGCAAAACGTCGAAGGCTGAACGTAACGGTTTCACGCTCGTAGAAATGATGGTCACGCTTTTCATCCTCGCACTGCTCACCACAGTGGTCGCGATCAACGTGCTGCCCAATCAGGACAAGGCAATGGTACAGAAGGCCAAGGCTGACATTGCAGTGCTTGGGCAGGCACTTGAAACGTACCGACTTGATAATCTGACATATCCCGATGCAGGTAGCGGGTTGCAATCGTTGGTGACGCCGCCGACGACA
>JBKJLZ010000019.1:0-9489 GCA_046596705.1 Sphingorhabdus sp.
CCAAATTCGAAAGGTTCGATTAGCGATGAAAACGCTATCCAGAGTTACGAAATCGATCCGTCCGCAGGACGTTGAGAAATCGTGGGTGCTGATTGATGCAGAAGGCCTGGTCGTTGGCCGTGTTGCCAGCATCATCGCCAATATCCTGCGCGGCAAGACCAAGCCGAGTTACACACCGCACGTCGATTGCGGCGACCATGTTGTCGTCATCAATGCCGACAAGGTGAAGTTCACCGGCAAAAAGCTGACCGACAAGGTCTATTATCATCACACCGGTTACATCGGCGGAATCAAGGGGATTACTGCGGGCAAGGTACTCGAGGGCAAATTCCCCGAGCGCGTGCTTGAAAAGGCAGTCGAGCGCATGGTGCCACGTGGTCCACTGGGCCGTGCGCAGATGCGCGCGCTTCACCTCTATAACGGAACCGAGCATCCGCATGACGGCCAACAGCCGAAGACGCTCGATGTCGCTTCCATGAACCGCAAGAACAAGGTGGGTGCATAATGTCCGAAGTTGAAACCACCACCGCGACATCGCTGGCCGATCTGGATAGCATTGCTACTCCGCAGGCACCCGCGCAGATCGCCGCAGTCATTCGTGAACAGGAACTGGATGCACAGGGCCGTGCTTATGCAACAGGTAAGCGCAAGGACGCAGTTGCCCGTGTCTGGCTTAAGCCCGGTTCGGGTAAGATCGTCGTCAACGGCCGCGATCAGGAAGTGTATTTCGCGCGTCCGTCGCTTCGTTTGGTTATTAACCAGCCGTTCGGCGTGACCGAGCGTGTTGGCCAGTATGATGTCATGGTCACCGTCAAGGGCGGCGGACTTTCCGGGCAGGCTGGTGCAGTCAAGCACGGCATCGCTCAGGCATTGTCAAAATATGAGCCAACGCTACGCAGCGCGGTCAAGGCCGAAGGCTATCTGACCCGCGATAGCCGCGTGGTCGAACGCAAGAAATACGGCAAGGCGAAGGCGCGCAAGAGCTTCCAGTTCTCGAAACGCTAAATCTTGTTTTGCGTCAGCGCGTAGTGCGCTTTCAGCTAACGAAAAACAAAAGGCGGTCCTTCGGGGCCGCCTTTTTTTGTGATCACGCCCGCCGGACGGTTAACTGCTGCTTTACCATTCTGCGCTACCGCCATCGATGGTCTCGACTGATAGAAGGCGCAATATGGGTGACACCAGCCATTTCAGGGATATGTTCGCGTTCTTCAACGATTTGAAGGGCGAATGGGCGCTGTTGAAACGCGCGGCTAACCTTGAAAATCGCGATCTAATGGTTGCTCAGCTGCAGGCGGTGGCAAGATCGCACGTCGCAGTGTTTATTTCGGGCCTTGTCACAATATGGCCAGCGCTCGCGATTCTTTGGTTTGGCGGGGCCAATCCCAATTTCGCCCAATATGCCGCGCCACTATACACTGTGGCTGCCATAACCGGATATCGTGTGCATGTGCGTATCCGGGCTTATGTTCCCGAAGCCGATCCTGATGGCAACTATTTGCTTTTTATGCGGCGGCTATTCGTTCTGCAAGCAGGCATTGCTGCGTTCAGTTGGGTATTGTTGCTTGGTGATGTCTGGAGTTATCGCGAAAGCATCGGGCTGATTGTCGCAGGCGCGCTGACCTTTGGCATGATCGCAATCGGATCATTGATTTATCTGGCTTTACCCGCCGCGATGATGATCTGGATCGTCGTTCTCACGATCGGTGGTGTTACGGCGGCAACTCGGTCCGGAGTCGATATGCCCTGGTTCTTCTATGTAGGGATCGGGATTTTTGGCGTATCATTACACCGGGTCGCGATGATGCAATGGCGTTCGTTCATGCAGTCGCTGGATAATGCCCATGCCTATGCAACAGCGCGAGAATCTTTTTTTGCAAGCGAGAAGCAGCGGCTCGAGGCGATCGAATCGGAACGGCGAAACACCGGCTCTGCGCGCGCCGAAGAACGTGAACGCGCAGACGTTAAGCGCCGCGAAGCGATGAACGCACTTGCAAGCGAATTCGAGCATTCGGTCCATGCCATTATCGATGTGATGGAATCGGCTGTCCGTGCGGTCGGGGAATCGTCACAGCAGTTGGCGGCAATTGGCACGCAGACACGCGAGCGCACCGATGCGATGGCTGATATGGCGTCCAATATGAGCAGCGCGATCCACATGGTTGCGGCAGCCTCGCGACAATTGAACGGCTCAGCCGATTCGATCTCGGCGCAAGTGCAAGAGCAAGTTGTTGCGTCCGATGCTGCGACTACCAGCTCGAAACAAGGCAGCGGGGTTATGGCGCATTTAGCCGGAGAAGCCGAAAAGATCGGTGAAATCGCAGCGATTATTCAGGACGTCGCGGGCAAAACAAATTTGTTGGCGCTGAACGCGACAATTGAGGCCGCGCGTGCCGGTGAAGCCGGTCGGGGCTTTGCCGTTGTTGCGCACGAGGTCAAGAGCCTGGCGAACCAGACGCACGGCGCGATTGCCTCGGTTACCGGCACCGTCACGACGATCAAAGATCAGATGGATTCTGCCGCGCGAATGGTCGGGACGGTGGCACAGAAAATGGTATTGGTGCAGCAGGGCGCTGGTAATATAGCCACCGCAATATCGCAACAACAGGCAGCAACGCGGGAAATCACGGGCCATGCCGAGCACGCGGCGCAAGACGCCGAGCATGTTCGCGAATTCAGTAATGAGGTAAATGTCGCGGCCGTACAGGTCGGCGAGGTTGCCGATGAAATGCAGCATGTAATGGCTGGGCTCGAAAGCCGTGCAACTGCGCTTCGCGAGGCGAGCAACAGCTTTCTTGAACGGTTGCGAGCGGCTTAATCGAGCAGGCTGACCACCAGTCTGATTTTGATGGCTATCCGCTCCACGTCAGCTCCAAATCGTTCGATCAGCCGGTCTGGGTCTAACCCGATCATCTCGAAAATCTGGGGCGCCGACAACGACAGCCGCAGAGTGGGTGCCCACTCGCCATTAGCCTGTTTCAAACATTTCACCGGCTGACCCACATGGCAGATTTCTGCTGCAGCAAGACGATCGCTTGCCACCGTGAAACGCTCGGACAGATCGCTGAACAGCCCGCGATACACCTCGCGTGCTTGCTCGATTGAAAGCGGCGCGCCGGTTTTGGGATGCGGCTCGGTCAACTCAATGACATACAGCATTTTGCGGTCAAGCGGATGGCAGGCTGCATCGTCGCCGACATGGTCGCCAGCGGCTGGATCGTTGGCTGCGCCTTCGATCAAGCGAAACGGCATAGTCGCAGGAAGGCTGCGCATTGCTGTGCCAAAGGCGACGATGACAGCATCGACTCGGTTCATGGGCATCGTCAAAAGTCGTTCAAGTTCGAACAGCCCTGCCTCAAGCCGCAGAAGCAATCCGAAATTAGTGAGTGCTGGCAATAAACCATCGGTTTGGGTCCACCCGGTTGGCATGTCACCGCGCGCGAAAAAATGCGCAAGGCCAGCAGGCGCGGTCATCCCCGACTTCATCCGCGCCGATAGCTTGGCCGGCAATAGCGCCCACGCGCTGAACGGTGGACCCCCGATAAACTTCGATCCGGTAAGGAATATACTCGCCCCGCGCGTAAGATAGGCGGAAATGGCGTCTGGCGATATGCGACCCTGACAGGCATCAACGACAAGATCGACTGCGTCCCCATGCGCTGCGAGCAACTTGTCGATTGCGGCTAGGCTGGGCGTTACGATCCCGGTTTTCGACCGGTGGATGATATGCACCAGCGGACGCCCGCCCGCCGCAATCACCGCGCCAGCCGCTTCCAACAGCATGGCTGCATAAGCATCAACGCTGCGAACAGGACCATCTTCGGTGCGCGTCTTAAGTGTCTCAACTGCGATCAATTCAGCACCAAAGCCCGGGAGATGAGTGCCCTTGTCGACCTCTAGCCCCAACGCAGTGCGCGCGGCAAAATATTGCCCGGCTTGCGAATAGAGACAGCCGCTACCGACTTCGTCGACTTCGACCACGATATTGGTGACCGCCTGGCCGCTCTGCAAGGCCAGCGCGAGCGCTAGATATTCCAGATCGGTACCCGACGCGGCAAAAGCTATATCGACATCGGCTGTGAGACCGTAGACCTTTCGGATCCGCGCGCGAGCGTTGCGCAAAAAGCGAGTGTAAGCGGCGTCCTCGCTTTCGCCCGCCGCAACTGCCAGTCGCAGCTGATGATGCACGGCGTGTGCATGAGCATAGGCCGCCGCTGAAATTGAGCTTGCAGTCGACGACGAATAGCTAATTGCGCGGATTGGCTCGGGCGCGCATCCGTAACTGTTCAGCCCGCTCTGTTCGTCGAGCGTAATCCGTTCATCGCCGCCTGCACTCATCAAAACCGCAGTTGGCAAATCGAGCAACGAAATTTCCGGGTCAGCCATTCAAGCATCTCTCCTGCTGGCGATATCGCCTCACAACTGCCATAATGCGGCTATAGCCAGCGCGCATACACAAAAACAGCCAAGAGGCCAAAGCCCCATGTCGGTCAATGTCATTAACCCCATCACAAAGCTTACGATTCCCGCCCGATATCGCGACAAAATCAAACTTCTGTTCATTGCAAAACACGCGCTGGGCGATGGATCGCGCGATACCGTCGATGGAGATCATGCAGTCTATCACCGCGAAGTGCGCGATACGCTGGAGAAGATGGGCCTGAATGTCTCGGCGGCCAACAGCCCTGAAATATTATTCGATAAGCCCGACGTCGATTTTGTTTTCTCGCTGCTCAATCGGGGAGGTTATTTGAACAGCGAACTGCTGATTCCGACTTTGTGCACCCGCCTGAACGTGCCCTACCTTGGTGCAACTCCAATCCTCCGCGGGCTTTCTGACGACAAGCATTTGATGAAAATGGCGGCCCGCGCGCGCGGTGTACCGACCGCGCCATCGGCTATATACCGACGTGGTGCAGCGGTCGAGCAGTTCACCGATTGGTCAGCGGATCGCTACGTCATCAAGCCCAATGCTTCTTCGGCCAGCTGGGGGGTGTCCGCAGAGAAGGACTGGACGGGGATCAAAACAGCAGTCGAGGGCCTGCATGCCGAAGGCCATGACGCGCTGGTTGAACCGTTCCTGTCGGGTATCGATGTCGAGCTTCCCATCATTGGCGCGCGCAAGGCGCAAATGCTGCCGTTGATGCGCTTCGACCATGATACCGAAGTATTACGGACCTATGCCGAGAAGCGCGGCTTTGAGGCTTCCGAGGCCAGATTGGTGCAAGAAACCGACCCCGAATTTATAACGAAGGTTGAACGGCTTACCGCAAAATTGCTGCCCGAACTTTGGCCGTTCGATTATGGCCGGTTCGAATTCCGGTTGAACCCTGCGACCGGAGAAATCAACTTCCTCGAAGTCAATTTGCAATGCAATCTTTGGTCACAGCGGGTGTTCGGTAAAGCGGCGGGGCTAGCTGGCTGGACCTATCCGGAATTGGTCGAAACAATACTTGCGGGTAGCATGGCTCGGCAGGGTTTGATCGATCTCGACCAACAGAATTGGTGAAGGGCTTACACGCAAAACAGCCAACACGTTGAGCAAGACAGATATAAGCGCCGTAGAGGGTTATGTGCGGTATTTGGGCGTCGAACCCGACTATTGTTCTATTTTTGTTCTCAGCTGGCTTAAAATGGCATTTAGCGCATATTGAACGTCCATCGGCCGGTATCGCAGTTTAACGCCCCATCTTTCGGTGTCGCCGCCGTTGGACCGACGATCCAATCCCCATCGCCTCGCGGTATTTCGCCACTGTTCGCCGCGCAATATCGAAGCCCTTTGCAGTCAGCATTTCCACCAGCGTGTCATCGGATAGTATCTTCGCACCTTCGCCGTCGATCAGAGCCTTGATATGGCTTTTAATAGCATTCGCCGATGCGCCGTCGCCGTCCGCCGACTGCACGCCTGACGAGAAAAAATACTTCAGGTCGAACAATCCGCGTTCGCAGCTTAGATATTTGTTGCTGGTAACCCGGCTGACGGTAGATTCGTGCATTTCGATGGCTTCGGCCACCTGCCGAAGCGTCAGCGGGCGCAAATGAGCAACGCCTTTGCGGAAGAATCCATCCTGCTGCTTCACGATTTCTGTTGCGACTTTCATGATTGTGCGCTGGCGCTGATCCATCGCTTTTATCAGCCAGTTGGCGTCTGCCATGCAATCGTTCAGCCAAGCCTTGGTACTTTTGTCCGCACCAAGTTCGGCATAATAAGCTTTGTTGATAAGGATGCGGGGCAGGTTGGCGCTGTTAAGTTCAATTGCCCATCCGCCCCCTGCTTTTGGCCCGAGCGCGGTCACGAAGATATCAGGCGTAACGGCGACACTCGCTTCACTTTCGAAACGGCACCCGGGCTTGGGATCGTAGCTGCGAAGTTCGGCCAGCATATCGCGCAAGTCCTCGTCATCGACACGGCAGATACGTCGCAGCTGGTCGAAACTACCGCGCGCTACAAGGTCGAGATTGTCAATCAGCTTTGCCATGCATGGGTCGTACCGATCGGCCTCTTTGGCTTGAAGCGCCAGACATTCGGACAGGTTACGTGCCCCAACGCCAGTCGGGTCAAAAGTTTGAATCGAAGCCAAAGCCGCTTCCATTTCCGTCATCGGCACACCCAGCCGGTGCGCGGTTGCAAGCAGATCGGCGCCTAGATATCCGGTAGGTTCGATCTGTTCGATCAGTTGCTGAGCAAGAAACAACATTTGGCCCGACAAGGTCGACCCAGCCTGATCGAGCAAATGCTCACGCAGCGAAATGTCAGCGGCAGCAAAACTATCGAAGTCCGCTGCTTCCCCGGTTGCGCCACTCGCCGCTCCGCCGCCCGAAAGTCCCAGCATTCCGTCAGCGCTTCCGTCCCGGTCAAACGCTTCGGCACCGAAATCCACATCAATTGCTTCATTGGCAGCCATGTCATTACCGCTAAGAACTTCGTCGCTGCCGCGTTCGTTGATTTCGACCTGCATTTTAATTGGCGCGTCGTCGAATAAAGTATCGCTTGGCGCTTCGCCGCCACCTGCTTCCAGCAAAGGGTTGCGCTCGATCTCTTCAGCGACAAAAGCCTCGATCTCGATGGATGATAGCGCCAGCAGCTTTATCGCCTGTTGCAGTTGCGGCGTCATTACTAGCGACTGGCTTTGGCGTAGATCGAGGCGAGGTGCGAGGGACAAAGTCTATCCAAAAACCGTCAGTGCTAAGCCTGTCGAAGCACGCCTAGCCGATAAGCACCATTGGACAGGCTCAGCGCTAACGGCGAACTTCCCCATTACATCGCAAAGCTCTCGCCCAAATAGAGCCTGCGCACATTAGGGTCAGCGACCAGCGCCTCGGGCGAACCTGCAAATAATACCTGCCCGCCGTAGATGATGCAGGCGCGGTCGACGATATCAAGCGTTTCGCGGACATTGTGGTCGGTGATGAGTACCCCTATGCCGCGCCCCTTCAATTCCTTTACCAGATCGCGAATATCCGAAATCGAAATTGGGTCGATCCCGGCGAACGGCTCATCAAGCAGCATTATCGATGGGTTGGCTGCCAATGCCCGCGCGATTTCGCAACGTCGCCGCTCACCGCCTGATAGCGCCATTGCCGGTGCTGCACGTAATTTGGTCAGCCCGAATTCGCCGAGAAGCTTGTCAAGCCGTTCGGCCCGTGCACTTGGCTCGGGTTCTGACATCTCAAGTACCGCGCTGATATTCTGCTCGACCGTCATGCCGCGAAAGATCGAGGTTTCCTGCGGCAAATAGCCTAGCCCCAATATCGCACGGCGATACATGGGCAGCCGCGTAATATCTTCGCCATCGAGCATGATCCGCCCGCTATCGGGCTTCACCAGCCCCATTATCGAGTAGAAGCAGGTGGTTTTTCCAGCGCCATTGGGGCCGAGCAAACCGACAACCTCCCCCTTAGCTACCGATAGTGAAACGTCAGTTAGCACTGCGCGCTTATCATAGCTTTTGGCGATCGACACGACACCCAGTCCGGATTGCATGCCCTCTGCAGTGGTTGCGTCAGTAGCGCTTTGATCGGAAATTGGCGGGGGCGCTGTAATGCTGTCCATAAATGTTCGGCCTGCAATCGTCGGTTGTTATGCAGCGCGTGCTAATGAAAGCGTTGGGAATATGCAATTGGCATGATTCATGCCTGCCCGATTATCGACAATCAGTTATTGCGCTGCGGTACGCTGAATGTGCCAGTCACACGGCCACCCGAATTTTTCATACCCGGCGCCCCACCACCATTTATCGTTGATCGGCCCGAGTTGAGATCGATAACCAATCTCCCGCCGTTTAGACGGTTGCTGCCTTGCACCAATTTGACGGCACCGATCAATGTGATCAGGTTGGAATTCAAGTCATAAATTGCGGCGTTGCTGGTCGCGCGCAAGTCATCCTTGGTTATTGTAACCCCGCCGGTCGCATCAAGCCGGTCAACGCTGGTTCCGCCATTGTTTGAATAAGCAGCAGTCACCCGCGATGCCTTCATCGTCAGGCCTGCTTGCGTGGCGGTCACGCCGCCAGTCAAGACAACGCGGTCAGCACGGTCCTGTAACTCCAGCGCGCCTGCATCGAAGTTGACCGGGGCATTGCTGTTATGGTTGCGAATCGTTTGCGCAGGCGCAGCTGCCGAAAACATCGCTGCCGCCAAAACGACGCTGGCCAAACCGGTGGTGAAAGAACGGGAAATAATCACGAAGTCTTACTTAATCGCATTCTGGTCGATACGCAAATGCACACCGCCGTCGAGGCGGACAACACGTGTATCGAGGTCGGCACTCAATCGACCGGCGCTGAATGTTCCGACTTTCGTCCGCCCCCTCACTGGACCGAAGCTCTGCATTTTCTTTGTGTCGAGCGAGAATTCGACGTTGCTCGCGACCATATTATAACCAGGCGATTGCACGGATAGCGGTCCGTTTACTCGCATGCTTTCCTTCTTCAGGTCGTAAAGCCCGCGACCGGCAATGATCGAGGCGGGACCATCGTTCAACATGATTCGTCCTGATAAATCGGTCATGTTTAGTACCTGATCGGCCGAGCTCTTCTGCACCGCACTTCCCGCCCGCAGACTGAACGGGCGTCCATCGCTGTCTTCACCGCGGTAAAGCGCCTCGGTAACGCGCATGCGTTCGCTGGCCAAATCGACCTCGTCCTTGGCCAGTACAAAGCTCAATTCGTCGGTGCCGGTAAACGGGCTAAAAGCAAGAACCGCCACCAGCATGCCAATGATGCTCGGCAAAACCACGCGCAACGACCGGATCAAACGGTCATGCCGACCGCCGGGCGTTGCCCACTTCTGCCGCTGGGTGCGTTCAAGATCGGCCAGGTCGGACATTGCTAGCCTCAACTGTGCCCGAAGATGTCTTGTTCCGGCCAACCAGCAAGGTCGAGATCGGCGCGGTGCGGCAGGAAGTCGAAACAGGCCTGCGCGAGATGGGCGCGGCCTTCGCGTTCGAGCCTGATAACAAACTCGGCATGCAACCGGTGCAGATAGCGTACG
>JBKJLZ010000252.1:0-2793 GCA_046596705.1 Sphingorhabdus sp.
CCGTTTGTCGAAGAAATTTCAACCGATGCATTTCAGGCGGTGGCAGCAGCATTTGGCGACTATGCCGACAATCCGCAGTTTATCCTTACTGAAGACCTGTAATGCGCTTTGCAGGCAAAACCATTGTCGTCACTGGATCGGGCCGCGAGAAGGGGCTTGGACAGGGTATCTTGCAACGTTTCGCCGATGAAGGCGCGAACTGTGTGCTAAGCGATGTGACGATTACTCAAGAAGCGAAGGGGGTGGCTGCCGAGCTACGCAACCGTGGTGCAGCCGTGGCCGAAATCGCATGCGATGTCGGCATGGTCGATCAATGTCGAGCGCTGATTGACGAGACAGTTACAACATTTGGAGGCATCGACATTTTAGTCAACAATGCCGGTATTGGTTTTATGATGAAGCCACTTCTCGATGTTGAGCCAAGCGATTGGGATATGGTGATCAACGTCAATTTGTCAGGCGCATTTTATTGCACTCAGGCTGCGGCAAAGGCGATGGTGGCAGCTGGCACCAAGGGTCGCATCATCAACATAGCGTCGCAGGCCGCCAAATCCGGTTTTCCTCACATGGCTAGCTATTGCAGCTCGAAACATGGCATGATTGGACTGACTCGTTCGAACGCAATCGAGCTGGGTGCGCATGGTATTACGGTCAATGCGGTTTGCCCGAACCATGTCACGACCGGACTGGGGTCTGAACAGAACGAATATTTTTCCAAGCTTCTCGGTTTTGAAAGCGTTGCGGCATATCTGGACAACATGAAACGCCGCAATCCACTTGGCCGTCCGGGTCTTGTCACCGATACTGCCGCGACCTGTGCATGGCTAGCCAGCGACGACGCGCAGTATATCACCGGTGAGGCGATCAATGTTTCCGGCGGGGAGGAAATGCATTGATGCGACAAGAACGGGTCGACTGGCCGAACGGCGCGAAGATGGCGCTTTCCGTCGTCGTCAATGTCGAGGAAGGCAGCGAAATGACAGTTGCTCGCGGCGACCGTGGGATGGAGCCAGTGGATGAACTTGGCATCCACATCAAATCGCCGATCCGCAATTACGGAAATGAATCGAATTATCTCTATGGCATCAAGGCAGGTGCACCACGGATCGTCAAATTGCTCAAAGAGTTCGACATCATGGCCAGTTGGACGGTCGCTGCGATGTCGCTCGAAAACCATCCTGAAATTGCTGCTGCGATAGTCGAGTTGGGGCATGAGCCGGTTAGTCACGGATATCGATGGGTGCATCAGTTCAAGATGGACGAAACGCAAGAGCGGGAATTTATACGGAAAGCCGTAGCCTCCATTGAAAAGACGGTTGGCGTGCGTCCCTATGGCTGGCTTTCGCGTTACTTCCATACCGATAACACACGCCGTTTGCTCATCGAAGAGGGCTTCGCTTATCATATGGACGACTATTCGGGTGACGTGCCTTTCTGGGACCGCGATACCGTCGCTGGCAAGCCCATCGCCATCGTTCCTTATCAACTCGACAGCAACGATATGAAGATGTGGACCGACCCGGCAATGACGCCCGAACAATGGGTTAATTACGCCACCCGAAATTTTGACCAGATTTATAAAGAAGGTGTTGAGGGTAATCCTAAGATGATGTCGCTGGGGCTTCATTTGCGAATTATCGGAAGGCCGGGACGGATATGGGCGTTAGAACAGTTTTTCCGCCACGTGCGGGCGTATCCGGACATCTGGGTAGCGGGACGGCATCAAATCGCGCAGCATCTGGCAGCGGTAGATCCAGCATGAACCTAAGGCTCGAACGTGATGGACCGATTGGTCGTCTGCTGATCGACCGGCCCGAAAAACGCAATGCGTTTACCCAGGAAATGTGGGAGCGATTTCCGGTACTAATCGCAGCCGCAATGGCCGACCGGGCGATCCGAGTAGTAGTAGTGCAGTCTTCAACGCCAGGAATGTTTTGCGCAGGCGCGGATATCGGCGAATTGATTGCGCACAAGGCGAATGCGCTTTGGCTTGAGGACAACCAGAACGCGATCAACAAGACGCAACATGAACTGGCGCGCGCAAAAAAACCGATGATTGCTTTCGTCGACGGCGATTGCATCGGTGGCGGTTGCGGAATTGCAATGGCGTGCGACATCCGGATTGCAGCGCCCGAAGCCCGGTTCGGAATTACGCCAGCCAATCTCGGGCTCGTCTATCCGCTGCATGACACCAAATTGCTGGTCGATCTTGTCGGGCCGGGGCACGCGAAGCGGTTGCTATACAGCGCGCAATTGATCGGGGCAGAAGAAGCGCTAAGGATTGGCTTGATCGAGGAAATTGGCGCGAGCCCCGGCGAACTTGCAAGCCTGATCGCCGCGAAATCCAATTACAGTACTCAGGAAACCAAAATCATTATCCGGCGGATACTCGACGGACAGAGCGACGATGATGCCGATAGCAAGCGCATATTCGCCGAGGCTTTTACCAAACCAGATTTCACAGAAGGCACCAGCGCCTTTGTCGAAAAACGCAAGCCGGAGTTTCGATGACTGACTTTCTGACCCATGGACGTATTCTTGGCGGAGTCGTAGCAACGCCTGATCTTGCTGGGAGCATAATAGACTATCGCGCTATGCTTGGGCTCGATCTGGTCGAGCGAGCGCAACTGTCGGACTCGCTTGCCGCGAGTTGGGGTTGTCCCGACAGCGCTGGCTCAATGATGGCAACCTTGATGCCGACAAGCGGCGCGCATTGCGCAATACGGCTAGTCGAACAGGCGGTACCCGACGATTTCCGCCCGACCAGCAGCTTCGGCTGGGCGGCTTACGAGA
>JBKJLZ010000260.1:0-3206 GCA_046596705.1 Sphingorhabdus sp.
CTTCTTCGATTCGTCGGTGCCCTTATTCGCTTCCTTCTGGTTGATGAAGGTATCGATGGCGACGGCGGTTTTGCCGGTCTGACGATCACCGATGATCAATTCGCGCTGGCCACGGCCGACGGGAACAAGCGCGTCGAGAGCCTTGAGGCCGGTTTGAACGGGCTCGTTGACCGACTGGCGCGGGATGATGCCCGGAGCTTTGACTTCAACGCGGCTGCGCTGCGTCGTTTTCAGCGGACCCTTGCCATCGATAGGATTACCAAGGCCGTCGACCACGCGGCCGAGAAGTTCCTTGCCGACTGGAACGTCCACAATCGTGCCGGTCCGCTTTACTACGTCGCCTTCGCGAATTTCGGCGTCGGAACCAAAGATAACCACACCGACATTGTCGGCTTCAAGGTTCAACGCCATGCCCTGGATGCCGTTGGCAAACTCGACCATTTCGCCTGCCTGCACATTGTCGAGGCCATGGATACGGGCGATGCCGTCACCGACCGAAAGCACGCTGCCGACTTCCGAAACTTGCGCTTCGGTGCCGAAATTGGCGATCTGGGCCTTGATGACCTTGGATATTTCTGCGGCACGGATGTCCATGATTAGCCTTTCATCGCAGCTGCGAGGGTGTTGAGACGGGTTTTGATCGAGCTGTCGATCATTTGTGAGCCGATCTTGACGGTCAGACCGCCGAGAATCGAGGGATCGATTTTGTGGTGCACGGCAACGTCGGTGCCGACGCGAGCCTTGAGCTTTGCCGCCAGCGCTTTGCTCTGCGTCGGGGTCAGTGCGTGCGCGGAGGTAACTTCTGCAGTTACTTCACCGCGGCACGATGCAGCCAGCTGGGTGAAAGCACGCGCAACCGAGGCAGTTTCGCTTAGACGACGGTTTTCCGCAAGTACGCCCAACGTTTTCGTCGTTAGCATGTCGAGATTCATCGATTTCGCTACCGCGGCAATTGCTGACTTGGCATCGGCACGCGACAGGATCGGGCTATTGGTCAGCGCTTTAAGGTCAGCCGATTCGGCAAGAGCCGCAACCACGCTCGCAAGGCTAGCCTCGACGGCTTCGATGGCTTTGGCTTCGCTGGCAAGTGCAAACAAGGCCGTAGCGTAACGCCCTGCCAAACTGGCTTGAACATTAGCGTTTGTGCCGCCGGAATGATCCACGCTGATATTGTCCTCGAACAGACTGGAGATAATGTGCTGACGGCCACGCAGGTATATACCATTCGCGCTGTCGCGGCGCGCCTAGCACCGGTTTTGCTGCGATGCAAGATGGGATTGGGAAGGTTGGTCTAAGCGGTCATGGGATTGCAACATTCTGCTGATTAAGCGGCGCAACAATCATGACCGGGCCATAAATTTTCCAATGAACACTAAAAAGCACAGATTGCTGAGTCTCAGGTTCAGTCGGTCGGCCAATATATTATTGCTGTCGATTATCGCCACGCTGTGCATCGCGGTTGCAATAGTCATTGCGGCCCATCTCTCGGTACGAGAACTGGTCGAACAGCAGATCAAGCCCACCGAGATTGTTCATAGGATCACCGCCAACTATAACGCGACGATCACTATTCTCGTCAAGTATGACGATGGTGTGATGGACGCCAGCAGTGCGACCAGTGCGTTGGACGCGCTAATCGATGCAGACCAGCTTGCTTGGTCGTCGCTCGCTCGCCATGCGGGCAATAGCCCGTCTGAAAAATGGACAGCGTTTATGGAAGCGCGCGGGCCAGCTGATGCTGTCAGGCAAGAGATGAAAAAGCTGCTCATGTCGCCTGATCGCGATTGGATTGAGCCATTCCGCACGCGCGATCTGCAATACCGGATCGCCGATATCGACAGTCAAGGCACGCAATTGCTGACCTATCTTGGCGAGCGGGCCGGCCGGTTGCTGACGATCATGCAGTTGATCTTCGCGCTGGCTTACTTGCTCGCCATCGCAGCGGCGTGCTGGGCATTGCTTTTGGCCGCCCGCTTCAAAAGGCTGGTGAATGACGATTTTTCAGAACCAATGACTCGAATGATGGGACTTGCGGCACAATCCAACAATAACGACCTGGCACCTTATTGGTCCGATCTGTGGCGGCGTGACGAAATCGGATCAATCGGTCGCGCGATTGCAAAAGGACATCGCGAGGCTCGGCGCGCGAGCATAGATCAGGAAGCGCGGCGTTTCAGCGAACGGGCATTGACCGAACAAAAATCGCAATTTGAAGTGCAACGGCAGAGCCGGGCGCGATTGGTCACTGGCAAAATAGAATCGCAGGAAGCCGATTTGGGGCAACTCTCGAAAGAGCTCACCTCTGCCGCGCGCGGAATGCGGATGGCTTCTTCGAGCATCCATGAAGAAGCGCAAAATACCCGCGTCAGTATGACCGCCTCGGCCGCTTATATCGAGCAAATATCGGTAACGATGGATGCCATTTCCAGCCGGGGTCAGACGCTGGTGGAATCGTTCAAGGCGATCGAACAGCTCGTCCAGCGAGCCGAAGCGAGCATTTCGACGCTGGCTCAATCCGGCGAGCAGGGTCGGCGAGTGTCGGCGACATTAGTGAGTGATAGTGCGCAAACGGCGACGATGGTATCGGCGATCACCGAGCTGGCACGGCGGACAAACAGCCTTGCGATCAACGCCTCGATAGAAGCAGCGCGCCTCGACGACGGTGACGGAGGGTTTGCGGTCATCGCCCGAGAAGTCCGTCTGCTAGCCGGACAATGTCAAGAAGTGGCACGCACCGCTAGCCAGAAGCTAACTAAAATTGCAAAAAGTGCCGGAGACACGGGCAGCTACATCAACGCCGTTGATGGCCAGCTTTCGGACTTCTTAGTGCAAAGCCGTGAAATTGCCGCGATTGTCGATCTACAGGCGCGGTCCAATCGCGACGTGATGGGGCAACTAGCAGAAATCCGGTTGGGCTACGACCGGCTGTGTGAAACCATTACCGATATATTCAAGTCTGCGACCGAGGCCGAAACGCGGGCGACCGAATTGCTTGCAATCTCCACCGATGTAATGAACCAGTCGGAACAAGTCGGGCAAACCATCAATGCGTTGAGAACGATCACGCAAATTGCCTGACTCTAGACAAGAGGAGTGGCAGATGCGTGGGCAGATGATCAGAATGACGATGTCGGACGGCGCGGATATCGCTGTCTATCATGTAGAGGCGAGCAAAGAGCGACGCGGCGGGCTTGTGCTGGTCCAGG
>JBKJLZ010000271.1:0-3781 GCA_046596705.1 Sphingorhabdus sp.
GCCAGTTCGACCGCATGGATGAGCGCAAGCCATTCCGCATCATTGTTCGTGCCGTGACCACAATCGTGCTTGTGATGGATGACGCCCCGGGCGACGACTGCGGTTTCCATCCGGCCCGGGTTGGGCCTGCATCCGCCGTCGAAGTATATTTTCAAAGCGCGGTTTTGCATTGCGCAATAATTGCGGATTTTGCCTCACTTGTCATCATTCTCACACGAAAATCACCGAACGATGGGCGCTGATACGTTATCGATCAAATCAGAAAGTCATACGCTATGATAAACCGCATTGGCATAATTTCGGGCGTCGATGTGGAAGCTGCGTCGTTTCTGCCCGATCAGATGAGTGAAGGTGAGCCGCTTCACGGCTTTTCAATCCGAAGCGCTGAACTGAGCGGCAAGTATATCGCGATTACCTGTAGCGGCATCGGCAAGGTCAACGCTGCTATGGCTGCGACTATCTTGTGCGAACATTATCATGTCGACCTGTTGATAGTTATTGGTACGGCGGGGAAGCTGTCCGATATGCAAAGCGATTGCTTTCAAATCATCGAAGCGGTGCAGGGCGATTATGGCGCGTCGCGCAACGACGGCTTTGCGCATTATAGTGCCGGTGCATGGCCGATAGGGCAGGCGCATATCGAGCCGTTCCGCGCAGCGACCATGCCCGATATCGGCTTGCCCAAAGTGCGTATCGTAACGGGTGACTGCTTCGTCGAAAGCGCCGATCATGGCAGGCGGTTACAAAGGGAATTGGGCGGCCACCTGATCGACATGGAAACCGCGGCGGTTGCGCAGGCTGCGGAAAGGCTGGGGGTGCCGTGGGCGGCGATCAAGGCGACGACCGACAACGCTGATGGCGAGAGCGCTGGCGATTTTCAAAGCAACCTCAAACGCGCAGCGCGGATTGCGGCCGAAGCCGCTGAAAAGATGATCGCCGCTCTACCAGCCTAAATCCAGAGCCCTACGGCATGGATGACGATCCCTGCCAGCCCACCCACAAGAGTGCCGTTGATGCGGATGAACTGGAGGTCGCTGCCGACGGCATTTTCCACCCGGTCGGTAATGGTCGATGCGTCCCAATTGGCAATCGTGTCAGATACCAGCGCCACTATATTCTCGCCATAATTTTCAGTGGTGCCGACAATCGCACGGCGCGCAAATCTATTGATCTGGCCTTTAAGTTTTGGGTCATCCTGAAGGCTGGCACCTAGCTGGATTAGCGCCTCGCCAAATTTTCCGGCCATTGCGGCATCCGGATTTCGCGCCGCCTTTAGCAAGCCCTGACGACCCTGCTGCCACATGCCATCGATCCACTTACCAATCGCCGGATTGGCCAATACTTCGCGCTTCCAGTGTGCAACCTTGGCTTGCAGTTCTTTATCCTTGCGCAGTCCTTCGGCAAGCGCCGCTAGTCCTTCTTCGCCCTTTGCCCGGAGAGGATGATCGGGATCAGCCGCCATTTCGGCGAGTAGTTTGTGCAAGCCGTTGAGAATTGCATTGGCCAGTCGGTCATCTAAACCGGTCCAGCGCATTATGCTGCCCGCGCGCTCTTCAACCATTTCACGGATGATGTCTTCATTGGCTTCGAGCGTTGCAGCGGCCCATTTAATGACACCATCGAGCACTGCCATATGTCGGCGCTCTTTCATCATGGTGGTTAGCATTTGCCCTAGCAGAGGCGCGATATCCAGTTTTTCAAGTTGACTGCGCAGCGCACCTTTGGCGATGTTGCCCAGCCGCTCGTCATCAAGCGCCGCGACAACATCCCCCATCAACCGCGATGCACCCATCCGCATCCGGCCCTCACCCCCTGAAGGCTTGGCAAGGAAGCGGCCCATTGCTCCTGCGACGTCCATGCGCTGTACCCGACGAGCTACGATTTTGCTGGTGAGGAAGTTGCCGCGCAGGAAGTTGGCTAACGTCCGGCCGATACGTTCTTTGTTGCGTGGAATAATAGCAGTGTGCGGTATCGGAATGCCCAGCGGGTGCCGGAACAACGCTGTCACAGCAAACCAGTCGGCTAAGCCACCAACCATTCCAGCCTCGGCAAAGGCGCGCAGGAAGCCCCAGTGACCCTGTAATGTCGTCTCTAGGTGGCTTCCGACAACAAATAATACGACCATCGCCAGCAGCAGGCCGGTTGCGATAATCCGCATCTGGCGCAATTCGGCATCACGCTCGGCATAACGCGCTTTTTCGGACTGCCCCAATTTATCGACGGACTTCATGACCGCCGCATTAGCGCAAGCGGCAGGGCGTTGCAAAGCTCGACACTGACAAGTTTATTCGGCAGGCTGTAGGCCACCCAAGTCCTGATCGCCCGCTCGCTTGCCTTTGACTGCGTTTTGTGGTGGCGGCACTTCATTTTCATCGCCCGGCTTGTATGTCAGCAGCTTGCGGCGCAGCCAGGGCCCCGCACGGCGTTCGATACCGTCGGCAAGGCTGAACCCTGCGGGAACGATAAGCAAAGTTAATAAGGTAGAAACAATAAGGCCACCGATTACCACGGTTCCCATCGGAGCCCGCCATGCACCGTCACCCCCAAGCGAAATTGCCGTTGGCACCATACCTGCCGTCATAGCCACGGTGGTCATGACGATTGGTTGTGCGCGTTTGTGACCCGCGTCCATGATCGCCTGAAATTGCGGGATGCCCTTGTCCATTTCCTCGATCGCGAAATCGATAAGCAGAATAGAGTTTTTCGACACGATGCCAAGCAACATCAAAACACCGATCAACACCGGCATCGAAACCGGCTGGCCCACGGCCCACACGAGGAATATCCCGCCCAATGGGGCCAGTGCCAGCGACCCCATATTGACCAATGGTGACATGATCCGCTTGTACAACAAAACCAGGGTCGCGAGCACGAGCAATATGCCAGAAATCAGCGCGATGATGAAGCTGACGAACAATTCCGCTTGCCATTCGTCCTCGCCAAAGGCTTCGTTTGAAACGCCGCTCGGCAAATTCTTCATGATGGGCAAGTCGTAAATTGCCTTGTTGGCATCACCCTTGATCACATTTGGACCAAGATCGGCACCGACAAACACTCGGCGGTTTTGATTGTAACGCTGAATTGCGGTCGGACCAGAACCGAAGCTGATTGCGGCCACACGGCCAAGCGGAACAGACCCACCATTTGCAGTTGGAACCGGCAAATTTCGGATCGTATCCAGATCTTGTCGCGAGCTTTCAGTTAACATCACGCGGATGGGTATTTGTCGGTCCAAAAGCGAGAATTTGGCGGCATTCTGGTCTATTTCGCCCAATGTTGCGATTCGGATCGCCTGGCTCAACGACGCGGTCGTAACTCCCAGTTGCGATGCGAGATTAGAGTAAGGCCGGATGATGATTTCTGGCCTGCTCAGATCGGCGTTTATCCGCGGCGCGACAATCATCTTCAGAGTTTTCATTTCTTCGACAAGCTTCGTCGCGGTCTGATCGAGTAATTCCGAATTGGAGCCCGTCAGCATGACCGAGATATCGCGCCCAGTTCCACCGCCGCCGCCGCCACTTTGCGACTGGAAAGTCACGCGGGCATCCGGAATTTGTTGCAATCTCGGCGCTAGCGCGCGTTCGAATTCGATCGAGGTCTTTTCCCGATCTTCGTTTAGGCTGATATAGAGGTTTGCGTTACCTTCCCGCACCCGCGTCAACGCGCGTTTCACCTCCGGCTGCTGATACATAATCTCCGAAACCTGATCGGCGACGGCTTCAGTCTGCTGAAGAGTTGTCCCCGGTACCATTTCAATTTTGATACGGCTATCATCGACGTT
>JBKJLZ010000023.1:0-3960 GCA_046596705.1 Sphingorhabdus sp.
CTACCGAGTAAGTATCTTCCAACACCGAAATACGTTCGCCCGACAATGGGCGAGTTCCGATTGGGGATACCGCAGGAAGACAGCTACGGCAGAACTCACCCATTGTCGGGCGAACGTATTTCGGTGTTGGAAGATACTTACTCGGTAGACCCAGCATGGAATGCGCCGCTGAATCCAAAATGGGAAGCTGATTTCAAACGAGTTAAAGCAAAGCTTTTAGGCTATCTGGCCGACCCTAATGCCACTCTGCGGGATTATCCCGAAAGCGATAAAAGCGTCGCTGGTCAATATGCCCGCGCTTATGCCTGGCATAAGGCGGCTTATCCGCAAAAGGCGTTGGCCGAAGCCGCCTCGCTCGTCAAATCGGCGCCTGACGATCCTTATTTCCTTGAACTCCACGGCCAGATATTGCTTGAATCGGGTCAGCCTTCCGAAGCAGTGGCACCTTTGCGCAAGGCGGTCGGGCTAACAGGTAACCAGCCCCTGATCGCGGCGATATTCGGCCATGCGCTGATCGCCACCGAGGACAAGGCCAATCTGGACGAAGCAGCCCAAGTGCTGCGCGCGTCGGTTACCAAGGACAATGAAAATCCGTTCGCTTGGTATCAGCTTGGTGTGGTTTACGAACAGCAAGGCGACACCCCGCGCGCAGCGTTGGCAAGTGCCGAACGCTATCTGATGGAAGCCAAACCAGAGTTAGCGCTGCCGAACGCGCAGACTGCGATGGCCGGATTGCCGGAATATTCGCCTGACTGGATCCGTGCGCAGGATATTAATCTCGTCGCTGAGGCTCGATTGTCGGCGTTAAACAAAAAACGGCGCTAATTTTAAGGGCTGGCATGGTCGCGACGCTGCCGCTAACCATGGCCTATGACTGAAAACAATAATCGGATACCATTGCTGATAGCCGTAATCGGCGTCGCGGTATTGCTCACCATTGGCGGATATGTTTTCTGGCCATCCAGCACCGAAAGCGATCAAACTACTTACACGGCCAAGTCAGCCTCGGTCCAAGCCGAAAAGGCATTATCTGTCGCGGGTATGAACGCCGATGATCGCGCCGCTACCGAAGCCGTCGTACGTGCCTATATCCTCGAAAACCCCGAAATAATAACCGAGGCCATTACGATATTGCAACAACGCGATACTGCGGCTCGACTGGCTCAGAGCAAATCGGCAATGACCAAGCCATTTTACAAGGCCGAGGCTGGCAATCCGAATGGTGATGTTACAGTCGTGCAGTTCACCGACTATAATTGTGGTTACTGCCGTACCAGCGTCCCTGATGTGGAACAATTGATCGCACAAGATAAAGGCGTTCGCGTCGTTTATCGCGAAGTGCCGATTTTGTCTGCGACCAGCAGAGATGCCGCTCTATGGGCATTGGCCGCAGCCAAACAGGGTAAGCACGCTGGTTTCCACAAAGCAATGTTTGCAGGTGATCGACCCGATGCGAGGACAATTAGAGCTGCTGCGGCGCGGGCGGGTGTCGATATTGACGCCGCCATGCAATTTGTGGCGTCGGCTGAGGCGAACAAGGAAGTGGATAACAATTTGGCGATTATGCAACAGGTTGGCTTTAGCGGGACACCCACTTTTATCATCGGGGACCAGATTTTGGAGGGTGCGTTGGGCTATGGCGCACTAAAAGCAGCCGTCAGCAAGGCCCGCAGGCAAGGTTAGACTTGCGGCGAATTTCAATATGAAAGAGTATGAACAACGGATCGTAACCATAGACAACCTCAATCTAGCGCGAATATCCCCGCTAGCTTTTCTTTCCCTGAGCAATCACATACCATTCAACTGACCCCTTACGGCTGGCTGGCGGCTTGGCGTGTTTCACCGTTTTAAAATTCGCTTTTAAGATGGCGAGCAACGCAGGGTCGGTGCCTCCCGCAAACACCTTGGCGACAAAATCGCCACCCGGTTTAAGCACCTCAACTGCAAAATCTACCGCAGCCTCAACTAGCCCCATCGTCCGGAGATGATCAGTCTTTTGATGCCCCACAGTGTTAGCTGCCATGTCAGACAGTATGAGGTCGGGCTCGCCACCTAATGCATCTATCAACTTGGCCGGAGCTGCGTCATCCATGAAGTCCATTTCGAACAGGGTAACGCCTTCTATTGGTTCGACTGCCAACAGATCAATACCGACGATTGCCGCCTTCGAAACTTGCCGCCGAACCACCTGCGCCCAACCTCCCGGTGCAACGCCAAGATCGAGAACTGCACGTTTGCCTGCCAATATTTTGAATTTTTCGTCAAGCTCGACGAGTTTATAGGCGGCACGGCTGCGATAGCCGTCGGCATGCGCCCGCTTGACATAAGGGTCGTTCAGTTGCCGTTCGAGCCACCGCGTCGACTGCGCGGTTCGCCGTTTCGCGGTTTTGACCTTTTGCTTGCCAGCCAAGGTGCGGCCTGAATCCTTGCCGCCAAATAATGTCGGGGTTTTAGCCATTTCGTTTTCGCCGTTTTGAATCGCTGGCCATCAATGCGCGCAATATGCCTTCACGGATGCCGCGGTCGGCAACACCTAGACGCTCGCCCGGCCAGATATCGAGAATTGCCTCCAGTATCGCACAGCCCGCCACGACCAGGTCAGCACGATCATGGCCGATGGTCGGAAACTCCGCGCGTTCGGCTATCGAGCGCCCGGCGAGCTCCTGGCTGATTTCGCGCATAGTCGCCGTAGGCAAGTGGAGCCCGTCGACCGCATTACGGTTATAACTCGGCAGTTTCAGATATACGCTGGCGAGTGTCGTCACCGTTCCCGATGTTCCAAGCAGGCGGTGGTCGCCGCCATCCTTTGGCAAGCGAGTGGCAAAATCGGCAAAGCTTGCCGACACCTTTGCGCGCATTGCGGCGTACGTCGCCATCCGCGCACTTAAGTCGCCGTCTTCGTGCCGCTCGCTTTCGGTCAACGACACAACGCCCCACGGGACACTGACCCAATCGATGATATGCGGAACGATGCCGTCTGTAGACACGAGCACCAGCTCGGTCGAGCCGCCACCAATATCGAAAATGAGCGCAGGCCCCTTACCTGCCTCAAGCAAGGCATGGCAGCCCATGACCGCCAGCCGTGCCTCCTCCTCGGGGCTGATGATGTCGAGCATGATCCCCGTTTCGACCCGAACGCGCTCGATAAACTGCGCCCCATTGACTGCTTGGCGACACGCTTCGGTTGCAACCGAACGCGCCAGCACCACGTTGCGTTTTTTCAGCTTTTCGGCGCAGACCGACAGTGCCGCGACTGCGCGGTCCATGGCTTCTTCACTCATCCGGCCGGTGGCGTTCATTCCCTCGCCCAACCGTACGACACGGGAAAACGCGTCGACTATTGTGAAGCCATCGCCGCCCGCCTTGGCGATTAGCAAACGGCAGTTGTTGGTTCCGAGGTCGAGTGCCGCATAAGCCGTTCGGTCAAACCAGTTGCGCCGGATGTTAGATTGTTCGGTGCTGGTTGCGGCGTTCAAAAAAGTCGCGTCGTCAGGAACCCCAATTTCTAGACGTGGGCCATCACTCGCCGAATTGCGCTGCTCAAGTGCAGCGCCAGGTGCCGCATTTTTGCGACGGGACGGACTTTTACCTTTTCGTCCTCGCCTCTTGTGCGGCAATGGTGCGAAAGCATCGCCCATGACCGTAACTCGATTCTTATTTTCTATCCGGATCGGGAATGCCGCCGGTACCTGACGTCAGCAATACGCGGAAGCGGTTCGATTTTCAAGGTTATTGCGCTGAAGCAGCGGTTAGTGCCCCGATACAGGCGTGATGCGGCTTGACCCTGCAAACCACCATGCATATAGGCGCCCCCTCATTCCCCGGTCGTCTAACGGTAAGACTACGGACTCTGACTCCGTCTATTGAGGTTCGAATCCTTACCGGGGAACCAGATTAAATAGTTGCAATTTAACTATTTAATATGGGCTTTTGTGCAACGCGCGCCGTGGTCACATTACC
>JBKJLZ010000251.1:0-2750 GCA_046596705.1 Sphingorhabdus sp.
GGATAAACGTAGAATGCGCCTTCGGGGGTGGGGCAGTTAAGCCCCGGCGCATCGTTCAGCATGGCAACCACAAGATCGCGGCGTTCCTTGAAAACGGCATTACGTTCTTTCAGGAAATCCTGCGGACCCGTCAGCGCAGCAAGTGCGGCATGCTGGCTGATCGAGCATGGGTTGCTTGTCGATTGTGACTGCAAATCAGCCATTGCCTTTATTAGCCATTCAGGGCCACCAGCGTATCCAATCCGCCAGCCGGTCATCGCATAGGCCTTTGACGCGCCGTTCATCGTCAGCGTTCGGTCGTACAGGTCAGGGCAAACTTGCAGCATCGTCGCAAATGGCGACTGTGCGTACCAGATGTGCTCATACATATCGTCAGTCAGCAGCATAACATGCGGATGTTTTAGTAAAACCTCGCCAAGCGCTTCCAGCTCGATGGCGCTGTAAGCGGCGCCGGTCGGATTCGAGGGCGAATTAAGGATAAGCCAGCGAGTCCTGGTTGTAATTGCCGCGTCGAGTTGCGCTGGAGTGATTTTGTAATTCTGTGCTGCAGCCGCCATTATGACAACCGGCGTGCCGCCAGCGAATTCCACAATATCGGGATAGCTGACCCAGTAAGGCGCGGGGATTATGACCTCGTCACCTTTGTCCACCGTCGCCACCAGCGCGTTGAACAAAGTGTGTTTTCCGCCCGAATTCACGGTGATTTGTTTCGGGCTATAAGCCAATCCGTTATCGCGTTTAAATTTGGCCGCGATTGCAGCCTTCAATGGGGCGATGCCGTCGACGGCTGTATATTTGGTTTGACCGCTGCGGATCGCCTCGATTGCTGCATCCTTGACAAAATCGGGCGTATCAAAATCGGGTTCACCTGCTGACAGGCCTATGACATCGATTCCTTGTGCCTTGAGGTCGATCACGCGGCCCGACATTGCAAGCGTGGCAGACGGGGCAATCCGGCCGAGAGCAGCGGACAGGCGGTCGATCATGATAATTCTTTCGAGGCAGTTTTTGTTAGCAAGTTGCGGCGCTGGCCCTAGCGAAGCCCCGAAAATTACGCAACCCGTTTGGCATTGATCAGTCCGCGAACGCTGTTGCCGACCCAGAACCGCTCACCGAGATCGTCCGGCGTCAGATCAGCTTCGATTGCTTGGCCCTCACTGATCAGTTCGCCGCGCAGTACTGACGGTAAAGCGCCGCGCGATAATGGGGGTGTCAGCAACACGCCATCGCGTTCGACAAATATGGCAGTTATGCTTCCCTCGGTTAGAAAACCGTCAAGATCGAAAAACACCACTTCGTCTGCACCCGATGTCTTGCGAGCTTCATCGTAAAATGCCCGGTCGCTAATTTTGTGGTGAAGCCTAAAATCGGATTTGCTGACGGGCAGCGGCATGATTGCTACATCCCAATCGGTCGTATCGGCGAGTGGCCTGACCTCGATGGCAATTGCCCCGCTTTTTGAGGAGAGCAACCGTACCTTCGACAATGTGCCGAGATGAAAAGTTGCAGCATGCAGCTTATTCCGGATCGCATGGCGGTCGAGTTCGAACCCGAACGTTTGCGCACTTGCCTTCATTCTTTCGAGATGCGCCTCCAGCCGCATGATTCCGCGCGCTGGCTCGAACCGCATTGTTTCGATTAGATCAAAACCATAGCTTTTCACCCGCGCAAAATCTCCCTTGGCAAGACACTCGGCCCATTCGGCCGCTTCGTCCGAGTCAGCAACGATGCCCGAACCAAGCCCCAATGAAACCTGCTTGGTCGCTTCGCACAAGGTAAAAGTGCGGATGGCGACATTGAATGCGGCATCGCCCGTCGCGTCTATCCGGCCGATCGATCCGCAGTAGATACCGCGGGGTCTGTTTTCCACTTCGCCGACAATCTGCATCGACCGGATTTTAGGTGCGCCTGTAATCGACCCGCAGGGAAACAGCGCTTTTATGACGTCAATGACGTCGTTTTCGGCCGCAAGCAGGCCTGTGACAGTCGATGTCATCTGGTGAACGGTTGGATAGCTTTCAACATTAAACAGCACTGGAACCGTTACTGATCCGGGCTCGCAGACACGCGACAGGTCGTTGCGAAGCAGGTCGACAATCATCAGATTTTCGGCGCGCTGTTTGGGGTCGGTACGAAGTGCCTGCGCTTCGGCATTGTCGGCTACTCGGTCCGGGCTGCGCTGTGCTGTCCCCTTCATCGGCTTTGTCGTGACGCGAGCGCCTTTGAGTGCGAAGAATAATTCAGGCGAGAAGGATAGATAATGCCGCTCGCCAGTCCAGATCACTCCGCCATAACCCGCCGCTGCACGCGGGCGAAGCGCGGCATACAGCGCAAGCGGGTCGCCAGCGTAATCGGCAGAAAGCGGAAAAGTCAGATTGGCCTGATAGATATCGCCAGCGCGAATGTAATTCTGCACACTATCGAATGATTTGGCATAATCGACTCTGCTAGTCTCCGGACGCAAGCTCGAAAGCCAAGCGCCTGCCGGATCGGGCAAAAATGACTGCATGGCGTCTGCCAAAACCTCTTGATATCGTTCGAATAAGCCAAACCACGCCAATAGGCCGTCCGGCGGTGCGGGTAGGTGCGGCAACAGCGAGGCTCCCGCATCATAGCTCAGAAACCCGGCAGCATGCAGCCCGCGCGCTTGCGCAGATCGCAAAGCGGCGAGCAGCGGCGCAACTTCGTCCAAAGTTTTTGCTGTCAGGCACTCAACCGGGTTCGCATAAAACCGCGCAGGCGATGCTCCC
>JBKJLZ010000045.1:0-6296 GCA_046596705.1 Sphingorhabdus sp.
GTAATCCTTGTTCAAAGGACTCCTCATCACCGCTTGAAGTCGCGCCCATTACGCCGGGAAGCAGCCGAATGCAAGCGTCTAACAGCATTAACGCGCCAATTTCGCCCCCCGACAGGACGATGTCGCCCATGCTAACCTGTTCGATCTCAGGGTAGGCGTCGAATAGGCGTTCATCAAACCCCTCGAAACGCCCGCAGATGATGGTAACGCCGGGGCCGGAAGCGAGCTCCCGGACGCGGGTTTGGTTGATGGGCGCGCCACGTGGGGTCATTGCGAGGATGGGGGCGCCGGGCTGGCGTTCGGTGGCGTGGTCGACGGCTGCGGCCAGAATGTCTGGCTTAAGCACCATTCCGGCGCCGCCACCTGCGGGCGTGTCGTCGACGGTGCGATGTTTGTCATCTGCGAAATCACGAATGTGGATTTGCGAACAAACCCAGATGCCGTCGTCCAGCGCCCGTCCTGCAAGCGAAATGCCAAGCGGGCCGGGGAACATCGCCGGGTAAAGGGTCAGGATTTGCGCTATGAAGGTCACTGTTTGGATTGCGGCACGACGCGGAAGCGGAGCGACTGTATCATTACAGGTTTTGTCGGCGCGAGCAGAATATTGGCGTCGAGTTGGCCCATTTCACAGTTCAGGCGGAAAGCGCCGGACATGGCACCGAAGGGGGCAAAGGGTTCGGCGGTTGCGCATTGACCGACCTGCGCTTTCAAATTCGCCAGTTCTTTTGTCCAGTTTTCGGAACTGCGGTCCATCAGAAAGTTGATCGCAAGCCTGCCTTCAAGCGGTCCTAGGTTGCCGGCGGCGTAGGTCTTGCGCACAGCTTCAAAAAATGTCGTTAGCTCGACCGATACTGGAAGCTCGGCGCGGCGGAGCAGCCCCGCCTTGTGCATCACTACCGCGCTGTCCCATGCAGGGCTGCTCGGTCCCGCATAAGTCCGGTTGGCTAGCGCGAACACGCCAACGCCATATTCGGGCATCAGCATCACATGGCTGCCATAGCCGGGATAGCCGCCGCCGTGGGCCATAGTGAGCCCAAGGTCGCAATCCTGCGCAACGCGCCAGCCCATGGCGTAGGCAGCGGCCTGTTTGCAAGCGGTCGCACCGCTGGATCCGGTGCGGTTGGCGATTGTTACGAAGTTTAGCCCTTGCGCCATTTCGCGCACAGTTGCCCGCTTGACCGGGCCGGTGTCGGCATCATTGCGCGGCGGCCAGGCGGAGAGAAGGAAGGCGACCCATTTGGCATAGTCGTTGGCGCTGACCTGAAGCCCCCCCATAGAGTTGAACGCACCGTCTTTCATTGTGGGCTCTTCCGCCCAGCTGTCGCTTTCCCAGCGATAACCGATAGCGCGGCGCTCCTTGGGTGCGTCGGTGACCTCAAACCCGCTGGAGGCCATGCCCAGCGGCCCAAGCAGCGTCTTTTCGACATAACGGCGATAGGGCATTCCCGATGCATTGGTCACAATCCGCCCGAGCAGCGCATAGCCGAAGTTCGAATATTCGTGTTGCATCTGCGGCGTCCGGCTGAACGGCACCCCTGCCTTGATCATCTTGGTGAACTCCGCCTCAGGTAAAACTTGTTGCCGGTCACCCCACGGGTCGTCGGTGACAAAGCCGCCGACATGCTGGAGCACATCACGTACGCGGATTTTTGGGGAGTCCGTTGTTGGATATTTCCAGCCTTTCATTTCCGGAATGTGCTGCTCCGCAAGATCGTCGAGCGAAAGCTTGCCCCGATCGCGCAGCGACAGGATCGACAGAGCGGTGAAAGCCTTGGTCATCGATGCGATGCGGAACAGTGTGTCAGGCGTGACCGGGCGCTTTTCGGTCAGGTCCTGGACGCCATTGGCCTTTACATAGGCCAGCTTGCCGTCCTTGACGATGCCGTAGACAATGCCCGGGACATGTGCATCGGTTTGGAATTTGGCGAAGAGGGCGTCGATTTCGGGAGCTAGTTGCTCGACTGTTTGTGCAGGTGCGGCTTTTGTCTGCGCCATTGCGGAAGTAGCTGCACCAAGCAACAATCCTGCCAGAAATACCGAATTTATTCGCATAAGACCTCCGTCTGTTCAACAGCGAAGCGCTAACATCAGTCTTAATCGGCGGCAATGAATTCCGCAGCGATGACGATTTGCTCGCCCCATTCGGGCACGGCTTCAAGTGTCATCGGCACCATGAATTTCTTGCCATCAGGCCGCTGGATCT
This sequence comes from Sphingorhabdus sp., assembly GCA_046596705.1. Taxonomy (GTDB): domain Bacteria; phylum Pseudomonadota; class Alphaproteobacteria; order Sphingomonadales; family Sphingomonadaceae; genus Sphingorhabdus_B. Next base: position 2,204 of record JBKJLZ010000045.1, read on the forward strand.
CAAGCACATCGCTCGCGCCGAAATTTTCGACGGCGACGCATTTACCAAGGTCTGTACCGTCGGTTGAAACGCATGACAGCCCAAGCAGATCGCTAAAATAATATTCGCCCTCGCCGAGCGTCGGCAAAGCCGCACGCGGCACAGTCAGCACCGTGCTACGCAGCTTTTCTGCGGCATTGCGGTCGTTGATTTCGGCAAAGCGCGCGATAGCGCCGTCTTTGGTTGGGCGCAGGGACTTAACGGTCAGTGCGCCGTCGTTGAAACTTTTGTGCCGTTTCAAACTGTCCAGGTTTTCTGCAAACAGCTTAAGACGGACTTCACCCGTCACGCCGTGCGCGCCAGAAACGGCGGCAAGCGTGACGGTGTTGTCGGCCAAGACTTAGCCCTCAGCCTTTTCTTCGGATGCTTCTTCCGAAGTGGCTGCATCGCCTGCAGGTCCTTCAGTAGCAGCTTCTTCGGCGGCCGGTGCTTCTTCAACAACTGCTTCGACCGATTCAGCTTCCGCGACCGGCGCATCTTCAACGACTGCTTCAACCGACTGTGCTACTTCAGCAGCAGGAGCTACTTCCGCAACGGCATCAGGTGCTGTTTCTTCAACGGCAGCTTCTTCAACTGCCGGCGCAGCTTCTTCCGCAACTACTTCTTCAACGACTTCCGGTTCTGGTTCAGGTGCTGGAGCAGCGGCCGCTGCCGCGGCAGCTTCCTCAGCTTCAGTGGCCTTCTTTGCACGATCTTCAACGCGATCCTTGGCTTTTTGGCCGGGCTCGCCTTTGGTCATATTGACCTTGACCTTGCGTTCCTGAACGCCTGCAGCGTCAAGAAACCGTGCAACGCGGTCCGACGGCTGTGCACCAGCAGCCAGCCAATGCTTCGCACGGTCGGCGTCAAGAATGATCCGCTCGGCGCTGTCCTTGGGAAGAAGTGGATTGTAGCTACCGATCCGTTCGATGAACTTGCCATCGCGCGGGGAGCGGCTGTCAGCCACGATAATTTTGTAATAAGGGCGCTTCTTCGAACCGCCACGCGATAAACGCATTGCTAATGCCATAATATAAATTCGCCTTTCTGGATTTTATCAATTAAAATTAATAGTTTATTTCTTTTTATTAAAAAGCTTTGCCAGGTCGGGCGGAATGCCGCCACCACCCGTTCCGGGCAATCCACCCATCCCTTTTGGCAGCGATCCAGTTGGCAGACCGTGCATGCCCTCCATCGCGCCGCTCAAATCGCCACCGCCTTTTCCGAACATCGCAGCCAAACCCTTAAGCCCGCCCATCTTGCGAATCCGCTTCATGGCCGTGGCCATTTCCTGATGCATCTTCATTAGCCGGTTCACGTCCTGAACAGTTGTCCCGGATCCTTTGGCAATGCGAATTTTGCGTTTGGCATTAAGCAGTTCTGGCTTGCTTCGTTCCTTTGGCGTCATGGAGCCAATGATCGCATCCATGTGAACCAGCAATTTGTCGTCCATGCCACTGGCGTTCATCGCCGCTTTGGCTTTCTTCATACCCGGCATCATGCCAGCAAGCGCGCCCAGCCCGCCCATTTTCGTCATTTGACGAAACTGCGTCCGCAGGTCGTTCATATCGAACTGACCTTTGGCCATTTTGGCAGCGAGCGCTTCGGCCTCATCCGCCTGAACCATTTCAGACGCGCGTTCGACCAGCCCGACGACATCGCCCATCCCGAGGATCCGACCGGCTACACGGTCAGGGTAAAATGGCTCGATCGCGTCTAGTTTTTCGCCGACACCGGCGAATTTGATTGGCTTGCCGGTAACCGCACGCATCGACAATGCCGCACCACCGCGCGCATCGCCGTCCATTCGCGTCAGCACGACGCCGGTTAAATCAACCTGTCCGCCGAAATCTTTCGCTACATTTACCGCATCCTGACCAGTCAACGAGTCAACGACAAGAAGGATTTCCTGCGGAGTGGACACATTGGCCACCGCCTTCATTTCTTCCATCAACTGCTGATCGACATTCAACCGGCCCGCAGTATCAAGCATCAAGACATCAAAGCCCTGCAACTTCGCCGCTTGCATTGCGCGTTTAGCGATATCGACGGGTTGCTGACCTTCCATGATTGGCAGCGTTGCAACGTCGATTTGCTTACCCAGCGTCGCCAATTGCTCTTGTGCGGCCGGTCGGTTGACGTCGAGTGACGCCATCAGGACTTTCTTGCCCTGTTTCCCCTTCAAAAGCTTGGCGATTTTGGCGGTCGTGGTGGTTTTACCGGACCCTTGCAAACCGACCATCATGATGATCGCAGGCGGAGCCACAGCTAGATCGAGTTCGCTATTGGTAGACCCCAGCATTTCGACGAGCGCGTCATTGACGATCTTGACGACCTGCTGGCCCGGCGTGACCGATTTCAGGACCTGAGCACCAACAGCCTTCTCAGTTATGCTGTCAATGAAGGTGCGAACCACCGGCAAGGCGACGTCCGCCTCGAGCAGCGCCACGCGGACTTCGCGCATTGCTTCGCGAACTTCGGCCTCGTTCAACGCACCGCGACCACGCAGGCGGTCGAAAACCCCTCCTAACCGGTCACTTAGCTTGTCAAACACAGGCATTCCTTCATCAAACGAACAAAAAGCCGGTGAGCGAAACTTCGCCAACCAGCTTGGAAAACAACCGAATTCCAATAAATTTGAAGTGGAGCTTTCGCCCTACGACGTGGTGACTAGCAGCGGTAAGTGCGAAAAGCAATGGATTAGTGTCGCAACTGCGCCATTGACCGCCGTCGATTGCGCCGTCGAACATTGAATTAATTAAATATTGAGCTTTTTAGATGCAGTAAACGCTTATCAAAATGGCGTAACAGCAATGGACCAGCGATTGACAGAGGCCGCCGCAATATTACCCCGCACCGTGGACAACGGTGCGTTCGGACGTAGCTTTATGTATAGCTTCGTCATGTTTGCCGCTATTGCGATGTTTGTCGCAATCGGTGGGCAGGTCGGCACGCAGATGGTCCGGCAATATGTCGGCAGTTCGCAAGGCGCAGACCAGGCAATGGTCACCGCTCTGTTGCTTAACATAGCGCTGATTCTGCTTATCTGGCGTCGTACCAGTGCGTTAAGCGACGAGGTCGATGTTTACCGCCAGGCCGAAGTCCGCGCGCAGCACCTTGCCATCACCGATCCATTGACCAACTTGTTCAATCGCCGCGCGATCAAGGAAAAAACGGCCGAGTTAAGTGCGCGCGCTTCACGTCGCGGTAAGTCCATTGCCTTCATGATGGTTGACCTCGACGGGTTCAAGAAAATCAACGATCTCTACGGCCATGAAAACGGCGACCTTTTGCTGCGCGAAGTAGCCGATCGCCTGCGCGAAGTCGTCCCGCCGAGCAGTATTATTGCGCGGCTTGGAGGCGACGAATTTGGCATCTGCGTTGTATTCGAGCCCGAATACCCCGAGACCATCGACCGAATTGCCGAGGATTTGGTCGAAGCACTTGCCCGGCCTGTCAAGATTGCCGATTCAGAACAGACAGTTACGGCTTCGGTAGGTATCAGCCGGCCTGAATTGGACTGCGACTCAATCGACATGCTGATCCGCCGTGCCGATATCGCGCTATATGCATCGAAAAAGAATGGCCGCAACGGATTTAGCTGGTTCGAAAATGGCATGGAAGTCGAACTGCGGTCGCGCAATTCACTCGAAGCCGACATCAGGGCCGCCATCACGAATGATGAGTTTGTGCCCTATTTCGAACAGCAGATCGATTTGGCAACAGGCGAACTATCCGGCTTTGAAATGCTCGCCCGTTGGGTCTCACCCGTCCGTGGGCTGATTCCGCCGGACGACTTCATCCCGGTCGCCGAAGAAACCGGAATGATTGGCGACCTGTCATTGAGCATCATCCGCAAGGCAATGGTTGAAGCAAAGACCTGGGATCCCAAGTTGACGCTATCGGTCAATATATCGCCGGTGCAATTAAAAGACCCTTGGCTTGCCCAGAAAATCGTCAAATTACTCGTCGAAACCGGCTTTCCGGCTAACCGGCTTGAGGTCGAAATCACTGAAAGTTCGCTGTTCAAAAATCTCAGTCTTGCACAGTCGATTGTTGGCAGCCTGAAAAACCA
>JBKJLZ010000110.1:0-3014 GCA_046596705.1 Sphingorhabdus sp.
GTCGAATGTGCGATGATTTCATGGCCGCCATCCACGATATCGGCTATAATCTGTGGATAGCGCTCGGCAATCGCACTGTTCGTGGCAATGCTCGCTTTTACCCCGGTTTTCGCAAACACATCGAGCAGCCGGTAAAACCCAACCCGAGTCCCATATTCACGCGCGGTGTAGTGTCGGTAATCGGGGTAGGCCGTCTGCATGTGGCCGGGGGCGCGGAATGGCTCGTCATTGGGTTCGATAGGAAACCATTCGAGGCTGGCGCAAATCCAGATGGCGACCGATTTTTTGCCGGGCCAGATTACCGGGTTGCGATCCTGGATGGCTGACCATTGATATAGATCATGGTCATAACCTTTACGCCGGTTAGGATATTCGAGATAGGCCGGATCGAGCGTCATTTCTGCGCTCTCCAGGCATCCACAATATCCCCGGCCCGTGTCAGCCACGCTCGCCCGTCGGCCGCGATATGGCGCAATGCTTCCTCGAACGGACCGATGCGATGCGGTTGACCGATTAGATACGCATGCAGCGGAATGCACATAACTGTGCCGCCCTCATCGGCTAGCCGCTCATATTGCCGGATCAAGGTGTCGGCATATTCGCGCGGGCTCATATTATAGACGAAGAAGCCGTAATGGTCGTTGACCTCAAGACTATACGGTATCGACACCAGATCGCCGGTTTTGGTTTTTACGCGCTGCACCTGATCATCGTGATACAGGTCGCAGGTATAATCCAACCCATATTCGGCGATTAGGTCGAGCGTACGAGGCGTGTGGGTCAATGCGGGCGCGAGCCAGCCGCGGATGGTCTGGCCGGTAAATTCGCGCACCGTGGCAATCGAATCTTCGATAATTGCGCGTTCCTGTTGTTCGGACATGTCATAGGAATAGCGCGTGTTATAAATGCCGTGACTAAAGAATTCCCAGCCACGCGCCAAGCCGTCCGCGACAACTTCAGGATGGTGTTGGCAAAGCGCAACCGATAGCGAAACAGACCCCGGAAAACCGTGGCGTGACATAACATCGGCCATCCGCCAGTGCGATACGCGGTTGCTATGGTCACGGTGTGAGTAACCGACCACATCCGGATGCGGCTTGGTCCATGCCTTACGCTTGGGATGCGCTGGCGGGTCGATTTCATAATATTCAAGGTTGGGCGCAACCCATACTGCGCAGGCTTTACCGCCTGGCCAGATAATCTTCTTGCGTTCGCGGTAGGGAACGAAATCGTAAAGTTCGGGGTCGCCCGCGCCTTCGTTCACTGGCGCGCCTCCAGCCAGTCGATTACCGCCTGCACCGGCTCGACATCGGCATATTTCAGTTGGAGGTCGGTCAGGTTGGCAAAATGATAGCTTTCATGCTTGTCGGCGCAGGTCTCGATCGGGACGATGGTTCGATAGCCATGCGATAGCGCATCGACAGCGGTGGCCCGAACGCAACCTGAAGTGCTCCCCCCGGTAACGACCACGGTATCGACCTTGTGCCAGTTTAGATAGCTGGCGAGTGGAGTTTCAAAAAACGCGCTCGGCATGCGTTTGGTATATTGCATGTCGTTGGCATCGATTTCGCAACGCGGATCAAAGCCGTGACGTTCAGAACCATATTTGATATTCTGCAAGCTATCCGGCGTATCAGTCCTCGTTCCCCAAATGCCCGCATCACCGGCATTGTCCATATAGCCTACCCGCGACCAGATGACGGGCATGCATGCTTTCCGCGCCAGCCGAGAAATTATATTTACATATTCTATCTGCCTGGGGTCGGTCTCATATGATGTTTTGAAATGCTCCAGGTCGGTGTAGGCACGCTGGAAATCCACATTGACGATGGCAAGTTTTCCTCCGAATCCGAACTTCTTCCGGGCGGGATTGGCCATGACTTCTTCGAACAACTGTCGCGCCGTTTTGCCATCACTGACCATCTTCGTGCCTAACAGGCCCATCAATTTTACCTCCTGCCCTTGCCAGCCTTTTGCCCAAGCGATAAGAGCTTGTCGAGAGCAATTTGTCCGGACAACTTTTCGCCTATGAAAATTAGCCGCCACTATCTGACAATAGAAGGACGCTGCGTCCATTACCGACGGTGCGGTAATGGCCCGACGCTGCTGATGGTGCACCAGAGTCCCCGCTCATCGGCCGAATATGAACCACTGATGCGCGAATGGTGCGCGCATTTTACATGTATAGCGCCCGACACACCCGGTTTTGGACAATCCGAGCCGCTCACCAAAGCCGACCCCGATATCGGCGATTACGCAGACGCCTTGGTAGAATTCGCGCGTGCGCTCGGTTTGGAGCGCACCGCGGCATATGGTTTTCATTCCGGCGGGATTATATTGGTCACAGCGCTAAAACGTCATCCCGATTTTTTTACGGGTTTGGCAGTTGGCGGTTATGCGATTTGGACCGACCAAGAAATGGAGCTGTTCGGCGATCGCTATCTTCCCGCTTTTTTACCATCGTCCTATGGCGAGCACCTGACATGGCTTTGGAACCGAATATTGGAACAAAGCTGGTTCTTCCCGTGGTTCGATACCCGGAGTCGAGCTCGGCTTTCGGTTGCGCATGACGATCCGGCGCGGGTCCATGCCGTAGTTATGGACATGCTCGATGCAGGCGACGCATACCGCCTCGGCTATGGAGCTGTGCTACGCGCATCGCGTGATATTCCCCCGCCGGATGCGGTTACGCCGCCAGTGCTGATTACCGCCTATAACGGCGACCCTTTGCAGGCACATATCACAAGACTTGGTAAACTGCCCGACGGCTGGATGGCATATGGAGTTGATACCCCCGACACGCATCGCGCCGACAGTCTGGCATTTCTGTTGAAGCATTCGGGTCCGGTATCCGGTCATCTAAATGAAAATCTGGATCAGGGCTTTTTGCGCATCGTAACCGAAGCTTTCGACGGGCTTGTCCATTGGCGCGGATCGCCTGCGGCCAACCATATCCGTATTCATGCACCCGGCAGTGAAGCATCGCTCACCGAAGCCCCGGACGCAATTTGCAT
>JBKJLZ010000164.1:0-5774 GCA_046596705.1 Sphingorhabdus sp.
GGAAATTGGCGACGTTCGAATACATGTCCACTACGCTGGAAAAACTATCTTTCTTGGCTTCTATAAAAGCGTTCAAATCCTGCCGCGTCGCCATGTCGGATTTAACCCGCGCCAGCAGCTGCGGCTTCTGTTCGAGCAGCGACTTGAAAGCAAACCCGTCAAGCTTGATAACTTCGGATTTGACAGCCGCCTTTACAGTCGCTGTGCGCCGCATTTGTCCGAGCAACGCCATTTCACCGACGTAAGAACCGGCAGGAAGATACGACAGGAATACATGCTTCCCGCCGATCTTCTTCTCGACGATCATCGATCCCTGACGGATAATGAAGATGTCGATCCCCTCATCGCCTTCTGTGATCACCGGCTTGCCGGCACTGACGGTCTGTATTTCGTAGCTGTCGAGAACTGCGTCCAGATCGGCCGAAACCAGTCCTGAACCAAATAGCTGAAGCAATTGCCGTTCGGTCGCGATCCGTTCGATGGCGCGCTTGGCCGCCGGCACCGAACTTTGCAGTTTAAGTGCCGCCGTCCGCGATATTTCGACGCAGATCGAATCTTCGCCCGCAATGATTGTCGCTCCGCGCCGTCGGCCAGATATCAGCCCAACCTCACCAAATATCGATCCCGCCCCGATCTTGACGGTTTTCGAGGCATCCTTTGAATCGACCAGCACGATGACCGACCCGCTGGCAATCGAAAACAATGACGATCCCGGATCGTTGCGTTCAAAAACCGTATCGCCTGCCCGGTAAAAACGCGCCTCGGAATCGAGCATGAACTCGCGCATTTGCAGCGGGGTCAAGCCGTTCAGTATTGTGACATTCGAGCGCAGGAACTCGAGCCATTCTTCAACACTTTTTCGGCCCGGGAGCCCAGCAAACTTCGCCTCCAATATCGGCTCGTCGGCGGGCTTTAGCGCGCTGTTCCCGTTAATGAATTCGACAACGTCATAGCCCTGGTTCATGCAGTGCTTGATCAGCGGGTAACCGGCTAGCGCACCGATCACAAATAAGCCCGGCTTGGTCGATTCAAACGTTTGCGACAATTTGGGAAACGATATGCGCTCATCGCTGGTGAATTCTACGCCACAGCTCTCAACAAATTTTCGCGGCGGCGCCGACCCCATTCGAGCGATGATCCGATCGCACTTCACTGTTACTTCGCCATCGGGCGTGTCGTAGGTTATCGAACCAGCTTCGACCAAAGTAGGGGAGGTTCCCGTCCGGACTATGATCCGCCCGGCATCGCGCGCAGCGAGAAGTGCTTTGATGTTGGCATCTTTGGCGGTCGTAAATTCCGCGTTCCGGTTCACTATCGTAACGGTGTTGCGTTGCTCGGCGTCAGCGGCAAGACCCAAGGCGTTTTCAATACCTGCATCCCCGGCCCCGATTACCGCAATGTGTTCGTCGATATATTCGCCCGGGTCATCGAGCGAGTATTGGACATGCGCGTGATCGCCCCCTGTGCACCGCATCAAATTGGGATTGCCTTGAGTGCCGATTGCCAGAATGACGGTCTCGGCCTTGATTGACGTGCCATCATCTAATTGCAGACTGAAATTGCCTGCATCGCCATTGATCGCATTTACTTCTGAATGATACCGGACGTTAATGCGGTGCCCGGTCGATTGATCGTTCCAAGTTTGAAGAATGGTCTCACGTTTGCCTGCACCAAAATCGACATCAGAGCGCAGAATAAGCTGGCTCGGTGTTGCCATGACATGCTTGCCCTTTTGGTAGCGATAAATGGTGTCGGACAAATGGTCGGTTTTCTCGAGCAGAATGTGCGATAGGCCCAGCACCGCAGCGCGCGACGCAGCACTGAGGCCCGCAGGGCCGGACCCGATGATTGCAACGCGAAACCGGTCTGCCACGCTTTTGCCCCTCGCTACGGTCGAAGCCCTCCTCGACCGGCCAGTCGATCACACCTAAATCCTGGAAGACACGCGACCTTATCGTCTTCCGGCGGGATCGATAGCATCACAGCTTACCAACTCTGCAAGATACTGCTAGACCCCAATTTTACATGGCTATGAGGGTGCCCATGAAAGAGCAGGCTGGATCATCGAAAATATCGCGATATGCGTTTATCGGCGCGCTCGGAGTTCTGGTGCTTGCCATTGCATTTGGGACAGCCCGCGAATTTACCGGGTCGGATGAGCCGCAGACAACAGCAGCCGCACTTCCTGGAACGAACGCAGCGCCTGACCCCGCGTCTGTCATAGCATCGCTTGAAGCGCGAACTCAGAAAGACCCCAATGATGTCGAGGCGTGGCAACTGCTCGGCTGGTCCTATTTCGAAGCGGCTCGCTACAGCGACGCGGCGAATGCTTACCGGAAAGCAACAAAACTTGAACCCGGACGAGCGATTTACTGGTCTTCACTGGGAGAATCGCTGGTAATGGCGAGCGAGCAGGACCCGATGCCGCCCGAAGCGGCCACAGCCTTCAACAAGGCGGCCTCGCTCGATCCGAAAGATCCAAGGTCGCGCTATTTTCTTGCGGTCAGGAAGGATCTCGGCGGGGATCATGCAGGTGCTATTGGTGCTTGGACCGCGTTATTGAAGGACACCCCGCAAGGTGCGCCATGGGAGGCCGATCTGGTGCGGACTATCGAGCAGGTCGGGCAAATCAACAAGATTGACGTAACCAAGCAGATTGCCGACGCCAAACGCAGCCGAATATCGCAATTGGCGATGGCCACCGCGGGCAGCGTTGCCGCCGCACCTATTCCGGGCCCGACCAAAGCCGATATGGCCGAGGCCGCCAAGCTGCCGCCCGGTCAACAACAGCAAATGGTCAGCACTATGGTCGAGGGGTTGGAAACCAAGCTGGCCCAGAACCCGGCCAATGTGAACGGCTGGATCATGCTGATGCGAAGCCGGATGACGCTTGGCGAAACTGTCAAAGCGAGCGCGGCGCTGAAAAAAGCGATCGAAGCCAATCCCCAGGCAAGTGCACGGCTGGCGAAGGAAGCGCAGTTGCTTGGGGTGCCCGGTAGTTAAGCGCTACTACGAGGTTAAAATTCGCATCTGTGCTCCTGCGAAGGCAGGAGTGTTGGAGGTCTAACACTTATTCTTGCAACACTCCTGCTTTCGCAGGAGTACGAGAGCGGAATAGTTTCATCAAACTTCACAACGACAAAATCTTGGTGCTGAGCTTGTCGAAGCACGCCTAGCCGACAAGCGCCCTTCGACAGGCTCAAGGCTACGGTGAAATTTTCGGCCTACTCGGGATAATGTCGTACGCTTCACGCCTTCGCCTTCAAACTCGCCGCCACCATGACCCCGTGCCGTTCGAGCGCTGCAACTATCTTGCCTGCCCCTTCCAGATCACCCCAGAACATCGGGCCACCGCGATAGATCGGCCAGCCATATCCGTAAATCCATACTACATCGATATCTGACGCGCGTTGCGCCTTGCCTTCTTCAAGGATTAAATGGCCTTCGTTGACCATTGGATAGAGTGTGCGCTCGATGATCTCCTGGTCAGTGATTTCGCGTTTAGGCAAATTTGACGTTGAGCGAAATTCTTCGATGATTGCCAATGCTTCGGCGCTCGGCGTGCCAACGCGCTTGTCGTCGTAATCGTAGAAGCCCTTGCTATTTTTCTGGCCAAAGCGGCCGGCTGCGCACAACGCGTCGCGTATCGTTTCAATCTTCGACGGATCGCGGTGCCAGCCGATGTCCAGCCCGGCTAGATCGCTCATCTGAAACGGCCCCATCGGCATGCCGAAATCGGTATGGACCTTGTCAATCTGCGCAGGTGTCGCGCCTTCCAGCAGTAATTGCATCGCTGGAATCTGGCGTTGGCTGAGCATCCGGTTGCCGATGAAGCCGTGACATACGCCTGATACCACAGGGACTTTGCCGATCTTTTTGCCGAGCGCCATCACAGTCGCCAGCACTTCGGGCGCTGTCTTTTCGCCGCGCACGACCTCGAGCAACTTCATGACGTTGGCGGGTGAAAAGAAGTGCATGCCAAGCACATCCTGCGGCCGCGAAGTGCTCGCAGCGATCTCATCCACATTTAGATAGGACGTGTTCGAAGCAAGGATCGCGCCGGGCTTGCAGATCGCGTCGAGCTTGCCGAACACCTCTTTCTTTACGTCCATGCTCTCATAGACCGCCTCGATAATCAGGTCGCAATCGGCCAGGTCATCCAATGCTAACGACGGCGTCAGTGCGGCCATCATCGCATCGACCTTTTCGGTCGTAAATCGGCCCTTTGCTGCCGAGGCTTCGTAATTTTTGCGAATGACGCCGACACCGCGGTCCAGATTTTCCTGAACCATCTCGACGATCGTCACGGGGATTCCGGCGGCCAAAAAGTTCATCGATATTCCGCCACCCATTGTGCCAGCGCCGATAACGCCGACCTTTTTGATGTCGCGCAACGCTATATCCTTGGCCAAGCCGTCGATCTTTGCGGCCTGTCGTTCGGCAAAAAACATGTAGCGCTGCGCTGCCGATTGCGATCCGCCCATCAGCTTCATGAATTCGCCGCGTTCGAAAGCCAGGCCTTCATCGAAAGATAACCGCGTCGCCGCCTCGACACAGGCAAGGTTGGCATAGGGCGCATCGAAACCTTTCCACTTGCGCGCGTTGGTTGCCTTTAATTGCTCAATGACGGTCGCATCGCCATTGACTGGCAGATCACGTGTCGGACGCGGACCTTTGGCAATCATCTCGCGCGCAAAAGCGATCGAATCGTCAGCCAGCGTCGTTTCGCCTGCCAACGCATCGACCAGCCCGATATCCTTCGCTTTGGTCGCCGGGACTGGCTCACCAAGCGAGCACATCGTCGCTGCTGCCTCGACACCGACGAGGCGCGGCAGACGTTGTGTTCCACCAGCACCCGGCAACAGGCCCAGCTTAACCTCCGGCACGCCAAGCTTTGCCGACGGCACGGCAATCCGGTAGTGACACACCAGAGCCGTCTCCAAACCGCCGCCAAGCGCGGTGCCGTGGATCGCCGCGACTACAGGCTTCGATGCGCCTTCGATCATGTTGAGCACTGCGTTGAAATCAGGGCCTTGCGGCGGCTTGCCGAATTCAGTGATGTCGGCCCCGGCGATGAATGTCGAACCATCGCAGCGCAGCACGATCGCTTTTACTCCGTCATCAGCCAGCGCTTCAGCAAAGCCGTCTTGAAGCCCCTGGCGCACGTGCCAGCTAAGCGCGTTGACAGGCGGATTGTTGACGAGGACGACAAGCACGTCATCATGACGTTCAGTGGTGACCGACTGCATCGATATTCTCCCAAATGTGTGGCAGAATCCTTGCAGCCGCTACGCAGCGGGAGTCAACCTCGCATCGTCGGGCACCCGCAACATTGCTAGCGCCGCAAGGGCCATTACCACAGCGGCAAACGCCATCGTCCAGATCGGCTCGGTCGGGAAAAAGGTCTTTAGGATCGTTCCCATTACCGTCGCCACCAGCAACTGCGGCACAACGATGAATACGTTGAACAGGCCCATGTAAATCCCCAGCTTCCGCTGCGGTAAGCTTGACGCGAGGATAGCGTAAGGCATGGCGAGTATCGAAGCCCAAGCGATGCCGACTCCGATTTCCGAAATAATCAGCAGATTCGGGTCACGAATAAACAGGAAGCTGGCATAGCCTGCCGACCCTGCCAAAAGGCAGATCATATGTGTTCTGACCTTGCCGAATTTTCTAGCCATCGTCGGCAGCAAGAACAAAGCGACGATTGCCGCCACGCCGTTATAAATCGCAAACAATGTCCCGACCCAGTTGCCGCCCTCTCCGTACGCCGC
>JBKJLZ010000238.1:0-2942 GCA_046596705.1 Sphingorhabdus sp.
CACTGCTACGGCAAGTTGCTTGAGAAGCGCCGTTCGCGCAACCGCATCGACCGACGTGGACAGGATCGTCGGTGCCCATTGCTGGATATTCTGGGGGGTATCGGCATTTATGTGCGCGATCACTTGACCGCCGATCTGACCCGCGACCGTATCCGGCAGGGTTGTACTTATAGGGCCGGCGCTTGCTGACGAACTGGCGAAGGCGGCGGTAAACGCAAGGATCGGGGCGAAAAACGAAGATATGAACAGAGTTGGCCGGATTGATAGTTTCATTGTCGAAATCCCTGTGAATGCCATAGGCGGTTGGTAAATATTCGACAGCTTGGATGCAGCATCGAGCCCATTTGGATGCAAAGAATTTCGCGACGGACATAGTGGCCTGGTCAGGCCACGCCTCCGCGCTCAGTTAGACCGTCAGTAGTGCAGCCACGTGGAGCAACCTTGCATTGTCGTCGTTGATGGCATTTGCGTGAAATGCTCCAAGAGTAATACTCTGGAGGGCCGTAGCATTTTGGAGCCGTTTAGCTCATTTGCAATGACTGCAATTGGGCGCATAGCTGAACGGCTAAAAATGGGCCGTCTGCAAGCAGTCCACTTTTGTTCATCCTGGTCGCGCGCGCCACATGGATCTTCTTTGCCTGGCTTGTCGTCTTCGTTGTCCTCTTCCGCCTAGCGAGGCGTTTGGCCCCAAGTATTTGCGATCCGCGCAGCGTGCTCCAAGACTAGCTCTTGGTCGCCGAACCCCTGCCGGCCAAACGTGCCGCCGATGTACGACAGTCGTAGCGCAATTTGGGATCGCTGCAGAAGTCCGGCCACTTGCCTCGCGCGCGCCAATCAGCGACCAAGCCCAACTCAGCCATGGCCTTAAAAAACCTTGGATCGCGGCGCATGGCGGTAGCATTTGGCCAAAACAATACGCCCCATTGATACGCCGCCTCACTCTTTGGGGCGCGCTCAACCCACTTTAGCGCCCGATCGTTTTCGTCGATACGGTTGAAGGCTGCGGCGATGTACCAAGCACTCAGAGGGTCTCTAGCAAACTCGCCCTCCGCTTCGCGATCGAGTGCCTTGAGGTTGACATCGTCTGCACCTGCTTTCCAGCGCAGTGTAGAGCGTAACAATGCCGGCAGTCGCTCCCCGGCGGGAAGTTTCGCGACCAATTCGTCGAGCTTGGACAGTGCGGTTTTGGGGTCAGAGTCGTCGGCCAGCATATAAATTCTTTGGCGAATGACGCTTGGCTCATCAGGCCAAAGCCGCTCGGCCTTGTCTTGCATTGCCCGCCCCTCGTCCAATCTCCCAGTGGCAAGTAGACGTCGGACGACATTGCCATAGGCACTGCGTGACGTGGGATCAAGCGCAAGTGCCCGTTGCGCTGGGGTGACACTGGCCTCGGTATAGCCAGCGTTGAAGAGCGCGGCCGCCTGTACCGAATGGAGCTCCGGAAGCTCAGGTTCTGCGGCAATGCCCTTTTCGAGCAAGGCAAACTGGGCCGGGCTGCCGCTGCGCTCGGTCGAAGCGAGCGCCTGATAGGCGCGGCCACTTTGGAGGTCGAGCCTAAGCGCCCGCCGGGCATAGCCCCGCGCTTCCTCTTCCGCCGAATGCAGGAACTCGGGCGAGACATCTGGCCCCCAAGCGGCCAGCAGCGTCGTCATTGCCAGGCAAGCCCACCCCGCCGCAACGTCGGGACGACGCGCGACAACCTGCTGGGCGAAACTACGCCCTTGCGCGAAATCTCCATTCTTCACCGCGTTGCAAGCCCCGAAGAACAGCCGAATTGTCGACGGATCCCCGAGCGCCTTTACTGAGCTTTCCAGACCACAGCGCATGACCCCTGCGGTCTGCATGGCTACACGCTCGCGCAAGCGGTCCGGCTGATTGCTTGGTTCGTCGAAGCGGCCCGACCACAATACCGCGCCATCAGCTTCGCTGACCAGCCGGGCGCGCGCAACGAGTCGATCCCCGTCTCGGTCGACCGCAATCCGCACGAGATAATCGAGGTCGCTGCTCTGCTTGGCGGTGTCATCGATAAATGAGACGCGGCTGATCGCACCCGCGAGCAGGGCGAGGTCGCTTGTAAGTGCGCTGGCGAAGGAGCGCGACTCGCGATCGCTTGACGCGCTTGCGACCGGCTCAACACCAATAGTCACTTCGGAATTGGTGCCCGACTTCCCGAAATACGCCCACGCGCCCCCGATTGTTGTTGTAGCGACAAGCATAATGCCAGCCAACGCCAGAACCCAGCGCGGGCGCCGTCCGGCATCTGGCAGGGCCGGGGATGGTCCTTGCGGGAAAGCGGGAAGCATCGCTAGCGGTAGGACGGGTTCGTCGACCACAAGCCGGTAGCCGACCTTGGCGACGGTCTCAAGCATCACCGCTTCACCGGCCAAGTCGGCAAAGATCCGCCGCAGACGCGACATGACCCGGTTGACCGCGTCGTCGCTGACAATACGACCCTCCCAGCATGCAGTGATAAGGTCATCACGCGAAAGCGTTGCGCCGTCCGCTGATACCAGTGCCAACAGCACTTGCATGACCAGCGGCTCGATTTTCCGCGAACGACCGGTTCCGTCCGAAATCCGGCGCAACGCCGGTTCGATCGTCAAGGGTCCGACAATTACGGGTTGGCGGTGCGCCAGTGGCACCGGCGCCGGGGTCAGGATCGCCCCAAGTTCGAAACGTAGGTCCTCGACGCCCATCGTCACTCCCTGCAACGCTCCGGCGTTACCGGATCTCCTTATCACGCCCCGCTAGCGGAAACCACCCCTTGCGCAGCCGCGCGCCCGCACCGCCACCAAATCGGTAAGAAATCGGTAAGAAATCGGTTTCCAGTCGGTGTCCCATCAGGACTTTGCGGCCCAACGCGCCGAAGGTGGCGCTGAGTCTGTGGTCTCTAGCCAACAAAGGCTGAGCGGCTGCGCCCGCTGACACATGAGAGGAAACGA
>JBKJLZ010000102.1:0-2653 GCA_046596705.1 Sphingorhabdus sp.
GCTTAACGAGTTGATCGCAGACGGTCCGCTGGGCGACATGTCACTGGACGAAATAATACTGAAAACACACGCGGACGAAAGCGAGCAAACACAAAAGATTTTCAACAATGCGGCGCAGCATTGGAACCACAGCTTTTTTTGGCAATCGCTTAGCCCTGATGGCGGTAAACAGCCGAACAGCGAAGTAGGGGGAATGTTCGACGCATCTTTCGGCAGTGTCGCTAAATTCAAGGAGCAATTCAAGGAGGCGGCCACCGGGCACTTTGGTTCGGGATGGGTGTGGGTCGTTGCCGATGGCAATGCGCTTGAGATTATGACAACTCACGATGCCGATTTGCCGCTTGCGCACGGCAAGCAAGCGTTGCTGACATGCGATTTGTGGGAGCATGCCTACTATCTCGACTATCAAAACGCCCGGCCCAAATTTATCGACGCTTTCTTGGCGCATCTGGCCAATTGGGATTTCGTTAGCGAGAACCTGCAAGTGCGATGATTATTTTACATTTCAGCCACTCTAACGGAACACGCCGCGTGGTCGCGGGTTTTATAATGTAGGTTCAAGGAGAAAAGACATGAATATCTTACTTATCATTATTATCGGCGGCGTTCTCGGATGGTTGGCGAGCATGGTCATGAAGACCGATGGACAACAGGGCATTTTCCTGAATATCGTTGTCGGATTAATCGGCGCGGTGATCGCTGGCTTGTTCCTGACCCCGATGCTTGGCGGTGCTCCAATTACCGATGGCGCATTCGACATCCGGTCATTGGTTGTATCGTTCATCGGCGCGCTTGTGCTGCTTGCGATCGTTAATCTCGTACGTCGCGGCTCGGTCCGGTAAACGTCTTACCAACCTCTATCTAATGTACTGAAAAGCCCGGCCTTCGCGCCGGGCTTTTTTGTTTGGCAAACGGTTCATCGGCCGCGACGAGATGTTATGGCTTGGCGGAACAATACTTCGTGTCGGCCATTATTATTTTATCAGATGAAGGAACTAAAATGGCCAGAACCAAGGACATTCCGGCAATCGCGCCAGTGGTGAATGAGAGCAGTCTCAATTTCACAGCACCGATATTATTGGCATCGATGATGATTACGATCATTGCCATGGTTGCAAGTGCAGTCTCGGGTTTCAGCTAAGCAACTTCATCCGACAGATAGTTATTCAAAGGAGTTTAAAATGCAGAACAGCGATAATGACATCAGCCGGTTGAACGGTCTTATCACCACCACCATCGATAGCGTCGATGGGTACCGCGAAGCCGCATCTGACGCGTCTAGCTCAACATTTCGTGCTATATTTCTTGATCGCGCTAACGAACGTGATGGTGTTGTGAATCAACTTCAAACCGAGGTCCGCAATCTTGGTGGTACACCCGACGATAGTGGTTCGTTACTCGCCGGTGCACACCGCGTATTTGTTAACTTGCGCGATGCGGTTGCAGGTGGTGACGATAAAGCCGTAATTGCCGAAGTCGAGCGCGGTGAAGATCATATCAAGGCAAAATATGAAGCGGCGCTTGCCGATGCTGACCTGTCACCAAATACGGTCGCGATGATCCAGCGTTGTTATCAGTCGGTCAAGGAAGGCCATGATCAGATGCGCGACCTGAAACATGGCGTGTCTGCCGAAGCAACCATGTAAAAAATCTGCCGGGCCGTAGCGTATTGCTCCGGCCCGGAAATTTCATTCCAATTAGGCCGCCTGTTGAGACAGTGCGGCCTTTTGTTCGCGGTCGGTAAGCAAAGCCTGAGCAATCGTCGCGGTCAGCATGATTGGTTCAAACGGCTTTGTGATCAAAAACGTCGGTTCCGGGCGTTCGCCCGTTAACAAGCGCTCGGGGAATGCCGTGACGAAAATAACCGGCACATCGATGCTTTCAAGTATTTCCTTGACCGCGTCGATTCCACTTGAGCCATCTGCCAGGCTGATGTCGGCAAGCACCAGCTCAGGTTTTGTTTCTTTCGCCATTTTCACCGCTTCGGCATGGGTGCGGGCAACACCCAATACGTCATGGCCTACACCTTTCACAATCGATTGTATATGAAGCGCGATAATTGCCTCGTCTTCAATAATCATGACCTGCGATTTCAACGAATCGGCCATAACGGCTTTTGCTGCCTCTAGATCTGAAGAGAGCGCATCGGTATCGGTCATCAATATCTGGCCAGCCTCTTTTAAGCTAAAACCTTCCACCGCAGTCAACATCAATGTCTGCCGCGCACGCGCGCTCATTTCAGGCATGTCGGCCTGACTACCAAGCGTCGCAGTCAGCGGCTGCAAAATTTTATGAAAAACGCGGTACAATTCAAGACGCGCAGAATTCTCTACGTTAAACTCTTCAGGTGCAGCGAGGATTGCTTCTAGCGTTTCTCTAACGGCTGCATCGCCCAAAACCTGTGAGCCTGTAATTGCACGGGCATAACGGCGCAGAAAAGGCAGTTCTGGCGCCACAGCATGTGAAAATGTCATATTTGCTCCCAATCTTGTAGACCTGATAATCGAACTGCAGATTTTTTGTTCCGCCAAGCAGGAACATAAATATGCCCGCGCGGTTATCACCATCTAGCAGGTAATTGTGTCAGTTGGCAAATTTGCCAGTTGAAAACGAATGTAATCGGGGCGTGCAGTTTTCCGCGAATGTGATAAAG
>JBKJLZ010000315.1:0-2579 GCA_046596705.1 Sphingorhabdus sp.
ACGCCAATAAGATAGGTTGGCCCTCCACAGTAGTATTTGCACCCGAATTGTCGGTTGCCGCTCTGCTTGACGCTGTTCGCTCCGGCAAGGTGTTCGTAGATATCGATGGCAGCCGCGTCCGGTTGGTCGAGCTGTCCGCCAAGTCAGGCATCGAGAGTGCTGAAATGGGGGGCGAATTAATAGCGACCGCTCAAAGCAATATCGAATTCACCGTTAGAGTCGCGGGTGTTGCCGATGGACGGATCGAGGTTATTCGCGATGGTCGACCCGTAGTGGTGGGTATTGAGCAGCCTATCCGTGGTGCGAATGAAACTCGGCGATTTAGTATCGTTATGGCCGACAAGGCCAGCTGGGTCCGAGTCAATGTCCGAGCCGCAGATGGTCGGCTGTTAATTGTTGGCAACCCGGTATACTTGCGCGCCACCCGATAGTTGCAGATGCAACCAAATGGTTGTTATTCAATCCCCAACTGTTACAGGCCGTAACGTCAATGACTCAAAATCTAAGCATTACGGATCTGTTCACCATCGGCATCGGTCCGTCCAGTTCGCATACGATGGGCCCGATGCGCGCGGCGCGGGACTTTGCCGAGCGGGCATTAAGTCGGCTGGATGTCGGGCAAGTGGTATGCGAGTTATTCGGCTCGCTGGCGCTAACTGGTCATGGGCATGCGACCGACACCGCAGTCCTGCTCGGGCTCGCTGGACACACGCCGGAAGGAGTTTGTCCCGACGCGATTGCCGGTTTGATTGGCGATATCCGCGCTTCAGACAAGTTGCTGCTGGCGGGTAAGGTTGAGGTTGGCTTTGTCGAAACACAGCATCTCTTGTTTCTCAAAGGTCAGTTTCTTCCCGGCCACGCTAATGCGATGCGTTTCACGGCAACCTATTCCGATGGCAGCGAATATACCGAAACCTATTTCTCGATTGGTGGTGGGGCTATTTCGCGGATGGACGCCGATGCGCTGCGCACAAATTTCGAACTGAAACATCCTTTTGGTTCAGGTGAAGAGTTGCTTGAAATCGGCGACGCCACCGGACTGACGTTTGGCGCCATTGTCGAGGCCAATGAAGTGGCATGGCGCAGTGAACCGGAGACGCTTGAGTTTATCGATGCCGTA
Organism: Sphingorhabdus sp.; assembly: GCA_046596705.1. Taxonomy (GTDB): domain Bacteria; phylum Pseudomonadota; class Alphaproteobacteria; order Sphingomonadales; family Sphingomonadaceae; genus Sphingorhabdus_B. Next base: position 1,121 of record JBKJLZ010000315.1, read on the forward strand.
CGCACGGCAATGCTCGATTGCGTCGACAGGGGATGCTCGAACGATGGAATCCTACCCGGCGGGTTGAATGTGAAGCGGCGTGCGAAATGTTTGCACGAACGGCTGTTGGCGCGGGGGCCAAGGAGCGACCCGTCGGCAGTATTCGAATGGGTTAGCCTCTGGGCGTTGGCCGTGAATGAGGAGAATGCCGCCGGTGGTCGAGTCGTGACCGCGCCGACCAATGGCGCTGCGGGGGTAATTCCGGCGGTACTTAAATATTATGAGGTGTTCACCGCCAGCCCGACGCCAGAGGGCAGTCGATTGCTTTTGACCACCGCGACCGCGATTGGTTTCCTTTACAAAACCAATGCTTCGATCTCTGCCGCGGAAATGGGTTGCCAGGGTGAGGTTGGCGTTGCCTGTTCGATGGCCGCAGCGGGGCTAGCGGCGGCGCTTGGCGGGACGAACGCCCAGGTGGAGAATGCAGCGGAAATCGGCATGGAGCATAATCTTGGTCTCACCTGCGACCCGATTGGCGGACTTGTACAAATCCCGTGTATCGAACGCAATACGATGGGTGCGATTAAGGCAATCAACGCGGCTTATTTGGCACTGCAAGGCGATGGCGGACATATTGTCAGCCTTGACGCGGTCATCGAAACGATGCGTCAAACTGGCGAGGACATGAAGTCGAAATACAAAGAAACAAGCCTTGGTGGACTTGCCGTCAATGTGGTCGAATGTTGAAGTTCAAAAGTTGATCATGATCCTGCGAGCGAGCGCAGGTGATACCGAGTAGACCATCCGTAATATTTTGACCATGCCGACATTGGCTTCGGACTTGTTGCCCTCCAACGCATCAATGATCTGTGCTGCGCATGCCGACGCCGACATCTTCTTGCTTGGTCGAGAGGCCGTCATTGCTGTTTCAACGACCGGAGGGAGCGCCTCTATAACGTGAACATTGGTGCTACGAAGGTTGTGGCGGAGCGATTGGGTGAAGCTTCGCAGGCCCGCCTTGGTCGCGCAATAGACCGGCCCACCCGCACGCGGCGCGATTGCCAGACCCGACGTCACATTAACGATCGCCGCCTCGGGTCGAGTGAGCAATCTGGGCAGCAACTGGCCGATTAAATGCATCGGCGCATTAAGATTCAGAAAAATCGCTTGGTCGGTGAGTGGCAAATCGATGGGTTCGTCAGGTCCGAAATTACCGCTCATTCCTGCGTTGTTGATAAGGATATCAAGCGGACGATCACCCAGCGCTTGAACAAATGACGCGCATCCATCTGCATTCGACAGGTCGGCAGATATCGCTTCTAACCCCTCGGATTCCGCAGATTTAAGAAACGTCTCACGCCGTCCGCAAACAATAACAACCGCGCCTTTGGCTTTCAGCTGCCGCGCGATTTCCAGGCCAATGCCATCGGTTCCCCCCGTTACCAGTGCCGTTCTGCCAGCAACCTGCATGTGATTTCCC
>JBKJLZ010000181.1:0-8634 GCA_046596705.1 Sphingorhabdus sp.
ACACCGACGCTTGCAGTCCAGACTTGCTGCCTCAGTAATTCGAAAACCAGCGCTCGCTCGGTAAGGTCAATGCGGCTACCTTTTAGCTCGCCAATCAGCCGAGTTGTCCGCCGGAACTCGGCAATTACGGCATCAGCAGCAGCTGCCTCGATTGAAACTGCCGCCAGCGTCATTACGCCGCGACCGATTCCTCCCGATTCATCGCAATAGATTGGCATGCCCCACCCCCTTTGAAGGAGTTAACAGGGAAACCGGCGAATGACAATTTCGCGCCAAGCTTCACGCACAGTTTGCGTTCTGCGCCGTGTCTGCGGGATCTTGCCGAACTCTTCGAGGAACTGCTCGGCGGTCAGGCGATATTTAACTGGCGCGCAAAACAGCGCATCGCCGCTCGCCCTTGCGCGTTCATTTTCGGCCTTTACGGAATCGGCGGCAGTTTTGAATACCGTCATCATTGGCCTTAAATCTTTTGATAACATCGCACCCATGCCACGTTTTTTCAACGCTACGGCCTTTACATAAAAGGTTTCGGCATCCATCGCCTGGGCACTTGTAGCGCATAGCGCCAATGCGCCGCTCGCAAGCAAAAGCTTCAATTTCATTATTATCTCGCGACCTCACTCTTCCCACCGTTGGTGGTAAAGCAGTGAACTCGAGTTGAACAGCCTTTGTTCCAGTGTCACGCGCAATGCGTTTTTAGCATTCTCAAAGCGAATCTTTTAGTGCGGTCGGCGCAGCATGTGATGATGCCCAAAACTTACCTTAAGTTTTGCAGGGGTACCGCTTTTTCATCAGCTCAGCATAGCCCGTTTTTACTGAAATTTGTTGGCGCTGCACGACCGTATAGCTCCGGAAATGGGCAAGTAGTTCATCTGATTTGAACCGAGCTTGCGCGGGTGGACAACTATGCGGCGGCAGCTTTTTTGCATTGTCGGATTTGATCCGTGCCCGATAAGTCTCACCAGCCGCTTGACCCTCGGCTTTAAGGATTCCCATGTCTGATGAAGCAAGCGCCAAAATGCCTTTTGCCTTTAGCGCATCCGCCTTTTGCAGAAAAGTCGATACTTTCATGTCGCCGGGCGCCGCCGCCGCAGAAACCGATACACAAGCCAAACCAATCACCAACAATATCCTGCTCACAATGCCTCCATTTAATGTAATAAAATAAAGGGTTATGACTAGTTCCGTGAACGCGACGTTAACGTGTTTCGGTAGCAGTCAGGCGCCTTGAGGCTTCGCGTCGCCGATCGATGCAGGCTTACGCCGACCGGACTTGGGAATCGCGGTGCCAACTTGCGGAATGCCCGATGGCTTTATGACCGCCCCATCATCACGTTCGAACTTGCCCGTTTCCAGTAGCGACTTGATTTCGTCTCCTGATAACGTTTCGAATTCAAGCAACGCATTGGCCAGCAAATGAAGTTGCTTGTTATGCTTCTTTAAAAGGCTGGTTGCACGGTTATGACCACCTTCGACCAATTTGCGTATTTCGGCATCGATCTTCTTAGCGGTTTCGTCCGACATTGCCGAACGCTGCGACATGCCATAACCGAGGTAGCCATCATGCTTTTCTTCATATTGCAATGGCCCCATTTCTTCCGACATACCCCATTGGGTGACCATGTCGCGGGCAAGGCTGGTTGCATATTGGATGTCGCTGGATGCTCCGGATGACACTTTGTCATAACCAAAGATCAGCTCTTCCGCGACACGCCCGCCCATCGAAACAGCCAGATTGGCGTGCATTTTGTCGCGGTGATAGCTGTAGCTGTCACGCTCCGGCAAGCGCATTACCATACCCAATGCACGGCCACGCGGAATGATCGTTGCCTTGTGAATTGGGTCTGATGCCTGCTCGTGGATCGAGACGATCGCATGCCCTGCCTCATGATAAGCAGTCATCTTTTTCTCGTCTTCGGTCATGACCATCGACTTACGCTCGGTGCCCATCATGACTTTGTCTTTGGCATCCTCGAATTCCTGCATCGCGACCAGTCGTTTGCCGCGACGTGCCGCAAGCAACGCGGCCTCGTTGACAAGGTTTGCGAGATCGGCACCCGAAAAACCAGGAGTTCCGCGCGCAATGACGCGACCATCAACGTCGGGCGCGAGCGGCACCTTCTTCATGTGCACTTCAAGGATCTTAACCCGTCCATCAATATCGGGACGCGGCACAACAATCTGACGGTCGAAGCGCCCAGGCCGCAGCAACGCAGGGTCGAGCACATCAGGGCGGTTGGTCGCAGCCACGATGATAACCCCTTCATTGGCTTCAAAACCGTCCATTTCCACCAGTAACTGGTTCAATGTCTGTTCGCGCTCGTCGTTCTGATTGCCCAGACCCGCGCCACGGCTACGGCCGACAGCGTCGATTTCATCGATGAATACGATGCAGGGAGCGTTCTTTTTGGCCTGTTCGAACATATCCCGCACGCGGCTTGCGCCGACGCCAACAAACATTTCTACAAAATCAGAACCCGAGATTGAGAAGAATGGCACGCCTGCTTCACCGGCAATTGCGCGGGCGAGCAAGGTTTTGCCTGTGCCGGGACTGCCAACCAGCAGCGCGCCCTTCGGAATTTTGCCGCCAAGCCGCGAAAATTTTTGCGGGTCCTTGAGAAATTCGACGATTTCCTGCAATTCTTCGCGGGCTTCGTCAATTCCGGCAACATCTTCGAATGTAACTTTACCTTGTTTTTCGGTTAGTAGTTTCGCCTTTGACTTGCCAAAGCCCATTGCGCCCGATCCGCTGCCCTTTTGCATCTGGCGCAACACGAAGAACGCGATTCCCAAGATCAACAGGAACGGCAGCGCTTGAATCAGCAGATATTGCAGGATACTTGGCGACTCGAGAGCTTTGCCTTGGACATCGACCTGGTTTTCGTCGAGCAGCTGATACAAGGTTCCGTCACCCGGTACCGGCACTGTAGCGAAAGTTTCGCCATTTTCGAGCTTTCCGGTTATCCGTTCCGGTGCAATCGCCACCGATTTCACATCGCCAGCGGCAACCTTGTCGCGGAAAGCCGAGTAGCTGATGCCTTTAGCCGAGTCGGCGGCACCACCGCTGAAAATCGACGCGATCAGCAACAATGCGACGATAACACCTGACCAGATAGCCAGGTTTTTCAACAGTGGATTGCCCTTGGGTTCCTGCTCATCGTTCATCGCTTAAGCCTTTTGATGTCCGCTCGCCGTCGTTTTACGACGATGCTCATGCTCTATGTAAGTGCGAATAGGTGAATGGCAATATAATGAACCATAAAAAAGGCATCGGTCTCTAAACGTTATAGCGGGGGGGTGCGGGGGCGAAATGCCACACGCTTCCACCTTTGCAAAGGATGTTGCCAATCATTGCAGTTCGGCCATCTCGCAAGTCGTGAAGCAACCGGTCTACCGCATCGCCGCGCGGCGTGAGGTCGCGCTCAATCATCCGCAAAACTTTCATTACTAGCCGTCGTTGAATTTCCGATGGTACTCCATCGGGGTCGACGGAAAAGCCATCTTCATCACCTTGAGTCCGCCGCTTAAACAGGTCCTGTACTATCCATTCAAGCGCCTCCGCAGCATCGGCCAGGGCGCTTGCAGTCCGCACAGCTCGCGCTGCGTCGAATGGATGAGGCCGTGCCGCCAGATATTGTCGCATTGCTACCCGGTCGAAATCACTGTCATCGTTGCTCGGATCACGGACGGGCGCAATTGCGGCGTCTGCGCAGATGTGTTCCAGTTCGGATTTTGCGAACGACAGTAAAGGTCGGATGATCCGGCCATTCTTTTCGCGGATTGCAGCTAATCCATCGATCCCGCTGCCGCGTGCTATTCGCATCAGCATCGTTTCAAGCTGGTCGTCGGCATGGTGTGCCGTTGCCACGGCGTCACATTGTAAATGGCGGGCTGCCACGTCGAGCAATGCATAGCGCGCCTTACGCGCAGCTGACTGGATATTACCGGTGATCGGTTGCTCGGGTGTCAATATGACGTGCTCGACATTCAATTTTTTGCAAAGATTCGCTACAAGACGCGCTTCATCCTGCGCATCGGGTCTTAAGCCATGATTGACTGTTGCTGCAGCAATGCGTTTTGGAACTGTTGTGTTGGCTAACAGCAACAGCGCCAGACTGTCCGGTCCGCCGGAAACAGCGAGCAGTATCCTATTATCGACGTCTGGACACAGTCTATCCACCGCCGTTTTAAACCGAATAGCGGCATCTTCATTGATCAAAAGAATTAGACTCTAAGTGCACTTCGCGCGGGCGCGGCCCGATGCCAGTCGTTCGCCAAGCCTAGCGGCAACAGCATCGGGATAGGCTTTCTGCAATTCGCCGAACGCTTCGCAAGCTTCCGCAGTCTTGCCGAGATCGGTCAGCGCGGATCCCAGAAAGAACAGGCTCTCCGGCGCTCGGTCGCCGCGTGCGTCATTCTTGTAGTTGTCGTAAAAAATCTTGACTGCTGTCGCCGGCTTCTTGTCATCCAGCCATGCGCGCCCGAGCAGATTACGCGCATAGCTCAACCGTTTATGTTTGGGGAATTTTTTGACGGTTTCGTCGAGCGTCATTTGCGCTTCAGGAAAAAATTTCGCTTCCCAAAGGCGGTAGCCGTAAGTGTAGCCATCATCAAAAGGATCGGCCGTGACAGGGCGTTCAATCTTGGCGACAGCGGCTGTTCGAGCTGCACTTGGCTTCGTTGCTGGGATGCCGGCTGCTGGTGCGGGCTTTGGCGTTGGCTTCACGGCGACGGGTTTTACTGAGGTTGCGGGCGTCGGTACTGGCGATATGATTTCTGTGGGAGCCGGGGCGGGCTGTGCTCGCAAGTCCCTTTCCAGCGTTGCTAGCCGTATTTCCATTGATCGCTGCGTGTTGCCTTGCTGCTCCACTTGGCCGGTAAGCGTAGCCAATTGCGATTCCAACGCATCGACGCGAGCAATCAAATCCGCGACGGCCGTTGACGATGATGCGTTGGGGATTGGCTTCGCGTCGGTAGGTCTTATTTCCGGTTCGAAAAATTTCGATCCATTGGGGAACACCTCGCGCTGTACCGCTCGCATTTCCTTTTCCAATTTGACCACACGACCTTCAACATCCGCAGTTTGTGACAGCACAGGCGCGCTCAAAAACAGGGCGGTGCCGCCAAACAGTGCAAGTCGAAGGTTCACTATATTTCTCCACGGTGCAAATTAATTTGAGCCTTATAGCTGTGCTGATTGCCCCGATAAAGGGTCATCGCACCAACAAGCGTCAGATGTGGCTTGATCAGAGTGGCGACGGCGTGACAGCGCGCGCCGTGCCACCGCTCGGATCGGCAGCGGGTTCTGGCTTACGCGCCAGCAACGACGCAGCGCTGATGCCAACATCGACGATTGTCCGTTCGGGCGGACCAAGCGATGGAACGGCTTTACCGCCTATTGTCACGGCGATAGCATTCGGTCGGCCGGTAACAATCATTGGATTGCGGGCATCCTTGGGCACCGAATAGATGTCGCCTTCTATCATCTCGCTTTCAAACAAAGGCTTGTTGTCGGCGTCATAAATCTTGACCCAAACCGGACCGGTTGCCGTTAGAACGACGGTATCGGTGACATTAGCCGCGCCCCCACCTGTTGCGGAGCTAACTCCACTTTGTTCGCTAACCACAGCTTGCGGTGCCTGCACGTTGGCGACTGGAGCATCGTCACTCAACATCGAGCTACGCCAGATCAGATAGCCTGCAACTAAAAGAACGCCGATGGCCGCTGCAGTCCACGCAAGCGTCCTCGATGGTACACGCGAAGGATCGGCAGGTTCGAAATTTTGCGTTGGTGCCTGATAGCTTTTGTGGCCACTTTGCGCCAGTTCTTCTCGCAAATCATTGTTGAATTTTGCCGGATCCAGCCCGAGTGCGGATGCGTAGGATCGCGTAAATCCAAGGGTATAAGTGGTCCCAGGCAGAGCGGAAAAATCAGATCGCTCGATTGAGTCCAAATGCCTCATCGGAACGCGCGTGAGAGTGGCTAAGTCTGAGAGGCTCAACGCCTGTCGCTCGCGCTCAGCTTTCAGCTGTTCGCCTACGGTATGAAACCGGAATTCATCTTCGCTCGGGGAATTATCGCCCACGCCATTCTCCACAGACCCGCACTTGTTCTACCTCTTCCGGGCAGTGCGCGGACAATGGCATTCTGTAGCTTATTGTCAATCCAACAACGACCGGCCTTTGCACTCCTGCGGCCATCCGCTTACCCCATTTCTATACTGTTAGCAGCCGCCCAATCCGTTAGGGCATCACGCATGTTGACGGTTGGGGTTGACAATAGTTCAGCCATTTTCGCCTGTATGGCCGAATGATTGGTTGACCGAACCATCGCTTTGACCGGGCCGACCGACGCTGGGGTAATCGATAACCGATTAATGCCGAGGCCGATTAAAGCTAGCGCTTCCAGCGTGCGTCCGCCCATTTCACCGCATACCGCAACATCGACAGCGTGACCTTCTGTAGATTTCACCACGCGAGCGAGGAACCTCAGAATTGCCGGGCTAAGCCAATCATAACGTTCGGCCAGTCGAGGGTCTGCGCGGTCTGCGGCGAATAGAAACTGAGTGAGGTCATTAGTGCCGATCGATAGGAAATTGATTTTGGGCAGCAAAACATCAAGCATTTCGGCAAGCGCCGGAACCTCCAGCATTGCGCCAAACCTGATCCTGCTTGGTAACGGCTTTTTCTGTTTGCCAAGGAAAGCTAACTGGCCATCGAATATAGCTTTTGCCGCGTCGAATTCCCAAGGTTCGGACACCATCGGGAACATCACGTTCAGCACGCGGCCCGCCGACGCCTCGATAAGCGCACGGGCTTGCGCCTTCATCAGACCTGCATGGTCTAGCGACAGCCGAAGTGCGCGCCACCCAAGCGCCGGATTTTCTTCTTCGGACGTTTCGTCTTTAAGATAAGGCAGCGCCTTGTCGCCGCCGATATCCAGTGTCCTGAATATCACAGGCTTGTCGCCCGCAGCATCCATTACATCGCGGTAAAACCGCTGTTGCCGTTCGCGCTGAGGCAATGTCGCCGAAATCAGGAACTGGAATTCGGTGCGGAATAGGCCAACACCTTCGGCTCCGGTCGTTGCCAGCGCCGACATATCGTCACGTAAGCCGGCATTTATCATCAGCGTGATTGGCACACCATCGCTGGTGATCGATGCCTCGTCACGCGATGCGGCATAGCGGGCCTTTTTCTTCTGCCGATCGACCAGATCGCGCTGGAATACTTCTTCAGTGCCAGCTGCTGGCCGAACGATCACGCTTTTTTCATCGGCGTTCAACAGCAGCATATCGCCATCGCGCACCTTGTGCCGGACCCCGCTGACCCGGCCCAACACTGGAATGCCCATCGCACGCGCAACAATCACGACATGCGCGGTCAGCGAGCCTTCCTCCAGTATCACTCCGCGCAACCGACGCTTGTCATATTCAAGCAATTCGGCGGGACCCAGATTGCGCGCAATTAGGATTGAGTCTTTCTTCAATCCAAGTTGCGCTGCCGTGCTCATCTGTCCGGATACAATGCGCAGCAGGCGGTTGGACAAATCCTCGAGATCGTGCATCCGCTCGGCGAGCAGCGGATCGTCGATCTGCCGCATTCTCATTCGGGTGCGCTGCTGGACTCTTTCAATCGCGGCTTCGGCGGTCAAGCCGCTGTCGATCGCCTCGTTTATGCGGCGCGACCAGCCTTCGTCATACGCAAACATCTTGTAAGTGGCGATGACCTCTTCATGTTCGCCGCCAGTGCCGAAATCGATTTGGCTCGCCATCCTGTCGATCTGCTCGCGCATTTTGTCGAATGCCGAATAGACGCGCTGGCGTTCGGCCTCTGTATCCTCGGCGACGGTATGCTCGATACGAATATTGGGCTGGTGGAAAATCGCCACACCCGCAGCCGCGCCTTTGACCAGCGGCAGCCCCGTCAAAATCACCGTGCCCGTTTCAGGAGTGCCGGCAGCATAAGGGTCGTCGATCAAATCAGCGTTTGCTATCAGTTCGGAAAGCACCATTGCAACGGTTTGCAGCGCTTCGATTTCAACCTCTTCATATCTGCGCGGTTCAACGTGCTGGACGGCCATCACGCCGACAGCGCGTTCGGCCCTTACAATCGGCACTCCAGCAAAGCTGTGAAATCGTTCCTCGCCAGTTTCGGGAATATAGCGAAAGTTCGGATGAGCAGCTGCTTCGTCCAGGTTCAACGTCTCCACATTTTCAGCAATCGTACCGACCAGCCCCTCGCCATAGCCTAACCGCGTGACATGGACCGCCGCCTGATTCAGACCGCGGGTGGCAAACAATTCCAGCGCCCCATCGCGCAATAGATAAATCGAGCAAACCTCGCTCGACAAAGCCTCACCGATGATATTGACAACGTGGTTCAGTTTCGCCTGTGCATGGCTTTTCGACGCCATGACTTCGTGCAAGCCGGTCAATATGTTACGTGCGGAACGGGTCGCGTTTTCCATCAGCAGCGCCTAGCAGACGCAGGCTCTTTGAGCGATACCCTAATGCGATCAAGCGGACATGGTTTCCTGAGTCATAACATCTTTAAGCATCAGCTTTTGTTTTTTCAGGGAATGAATGACGTTCGTATCGGGCAATGGCCGGTTTTCTTCACGGTCCAGTTTTT
>JBKJLZ010000280.1:0-7164 GCA_046596705.1 Sphingorhabdus sp.
GACAAATTACTCGGCGGCGTGGGTCGCAGTCGCGGTGTTCATGCTAGCGCTCGCCTTGCTTGCTGCCTGCCTTTTACAGTTCGTGCGTGAAATCAGGCTGGCGACGTACGCGATCTACGTGCCCGAGGAATATCTAGAATTACCACCAAAGTCCGAGCCTACTCGCCGGCGGGTCGCTAGTCGCCCTTCCGGCCAATCTTCTCAACGCGCGTGAGAACTTCGGCACGTACTGCTGGCGTTACAAATTTGCCAATTTCGCCGCCATATAACGCGATTTCCTTGACCAGTCGGCTGGCGATGGGTTGCAGCGATACATCGGCCATGAGAAACACCGTTTCGATGTTGTCGTTTAGCTGTCGGTTCATACCGGTAAGCTGATACTCATATTCGAAATCGGTAACTCCGCGGACGCCGCGAATGATAACCGATGCACCTTGGCTTTCGGCAAAATCCATAAGCAGTGAATTGAACCCGACGACGCGAATATTGCTGTTGTGAAGAGCAGCAACTTCGCGCGTTACCATCGCAATACGCTCGTCATCGGCAAACATAGGCGACTTGGCCGCGTTGGTGGTTACACCGATGATGAGTTCATCAACCAACTTCGCGCTTCGTTCGATCACGTCCATATGGCCTAAGGTGATGGGATCGAACGTCCCCGGATATATCCCGACCCTGTGCGCCATTAGCGATCCCTCTGTGTAATATAGTTGGCGATGGCACGAAGCAAATCGGCCTCCTGCCCATAGCCGGAAAGTTGCCCAACTGCCTGTTCGACCAGCATTTCCGCCTGCTGCTTGGCCCGGTCCAGCCCCATAAGCGAAACGAATGTGCCCTTGCCCGCGTCGGCATCCTTGTGCAGCGCCTTACCCGCCAGTTCCGGGTCTCCCTCGACATCGAGTATGTCGTCGGCAATCTGGAACGCGAGACCAATGTCGCGCGCATAGCCACGCAGGTTGGTCCGGCCTTCGGGCGGCACATGACCCAGTATCGCGCCCATTTCCACGCTGGCAGCAATCAGCGCACCGGTTTTTAGCGCTTGCAACCGGGTGATGGTCGGCAGATCAAATGTTGTCTTTTCCGCCTCTAGATCCATCATCTGACCGCCAGCCATGCCGTCCGGGCCGCTCGCCATAGCAAGCGTAGCAATCAGCTCGCTACGGACAAACGGATCGCTGTGAGTGCCCGAATGGCTAAGAATTTCAAACGCCAACGCATGAAGCGAGTCACCCGCAAGCACAGCGGTCGCTTCGTCATACGCGCGGTGCAATGTGGGCTTGCCATGCCGTAAATCGTCATCATCCATGCACGGCAAATCGTCGTGGACTAGCGAATATACATGGATGGCCTCCACCGCCGTTCCGACTCTTAATGCGACTTCGCGGCCGACGTGAAAAAGCGCGGCGGTCGCAACCACCAGCAAGGGCCTCAGCCGCTTGCCGCCGCCAATTGCCGCATGCCGCATAGCGGCATAGAGTGGATCGCGAGCATCCCCAGGGGAGGCCAACAGCATAGCGAACTCTCGGTCGATATCGGTCGCGATCTGAGCCAACGCGCTATGCAACAATGCGGGCGGAGGTGCGTCAGCCATAGACTTATCCGGCGTCGAACGCGGTGGTGCCCGACGGCGCGCCATCGGCTCCGAGCGTAATTGCTTCGATGCGTGCCTTGGCGGCATCCAGCCGTTGCTGGCACAGCGCGCGCAATGTGTTGCCGCGTTCGTATAGCGCAATGGCCTCGTCGAGTGGGGCTTCACCGCTTTCTAGCCTGTGGACAATCTCTTCCAGCGCTCGAAGCGCCTGTTCGAAATTCATATCGGCAATGTCTTGGCTCATACGGAGAAGCATTGGCGCGGCCAGAGTGACGGGTCAAGTATTCGCCGCAACGTTATTTCTCCGCCGCACCGCACAATTTACTTTATAATGTAACGGCAATGCGGCAAATGGAGGGTCTATGAACAAAACTTTCCTTATCCTCGCCCCGTTGTCTGTGCTTGCGTTAGCGGCATGCAACAAAACCGAAACCACCGCCGAAGGTGAAGCAGGCACTACCGCCGAACCGGCTGCACCGATTGCCATGCCACCTGCGATCACCGCAACCGGCACATATCGCTGTGCTGATAACACCATTCTCTATGTCGATTTCCTCGGAAAGAATGAATTTGCCGATATTCGTGTAGGCGACAAGGCGGCGACCGCTATTCGCGTGACCGCTCCTGCCGCAGCAGCGCCAGAAGCTGGCGCCACACCACCCGCTGAGACAGCTCCTTCGGGTCCGATGACGTCTGCTGATGGCGAATCAGCACTCTCGGGCAGTGGTGCTCAGATTAATGTGAAGCTAGCCGGTAAAGGCTCGCAGACCTGTAAGAGCTAAGCTGACGATCTTGCTTCAATCAAAGGGGTCGGCTCACACCGGCCCCTTTTTCGTTAAACGCCAGACTTCAATAACCAATCGTGGAATATTTTGACCGCGCGTTGTCGAAGCGCGCGTGGTCGGCATACGAACCAATAGCTATAAGGACTTTCGACCTCGATATCGAAAAGCCTTGTCAGGCGCGGGTCTTTGGCGTCGGATAAATGGCTGCCGTGCATGATGGCGACACCCAGACCGTTTGCTGCCGCCTCAAGCATCAAAGGGCCGCTGTCGATGTGGTCGATGGCTGCAGGCTTCAACCGCTGCAGTCCAACGGCATCACGCCATGCGTCAAAGATAAGCGGCATGTCGCTGTGAACCATGACCGTCTGTTTTTCGAGATCGGCGGGTTTCAGTATTTTCTGTTCACGGGCAAGCTGTTCGGACGCGATCGCATACACGACATTCCGGTCGAGCCGGACGCTATAGAGTTTCGGATCGACTTCGGCTGCAATGATAATAGCGGCATCGACAACATCGCCGAGGAGATTTTCGGCGTGGCCCGAGGTATCTACGTCGATATGAAGCTTGGGGAAAGCCTTACGCAATTCGGGCAGGCGCGGGATCAGGCGCTGGGAACCGAACAGCGGCAAAACACCTAGCCGGAGCCGGTATTCGCCACCGCGTCCGCTTAGTTCGTCAATTGCTTCGGCCATGGCATCCATCGCCGGTTCGATAGCCGCAAGCAACGCATGACCGTCAGCATTGATTACCATCGCTTGCGCGCGCCGGTCGAACAGCGATTTGCCGATGAAATCCTCAAGGGCCTTGATCCGGCGACTTAGTGCTGGTGGGGAAAGTGCGAGCTCGCTTGCGGCGGCCTTGGCCGAACCAAGCTTGGCAACGCGCAAAAACGCTTCCAATGATCGTAATGGGGGTAATCGGCGCATAGCCACTCCTATGACTTGGTTGCAATGCAGCAATATAGCAGCATTGCGATTTCACTGCCTAAGTCTCGGCTTAGTGCCGTTATTGATTACCCAAAGGTTGCGTATCTTGCAACTGTAATTCAGTTCTTCGCACTTGCACAATAAATCGAGTCCCGGCATACAGCATGAGCCTTTTAGGCATCCTCTCCTAAAGACTTTCATAGGGTCGGCTTCGGTCGGCCCTTTTTTTATGCAAAATCGGTGGGTTGGAGTCGCAATTCTGGAACAATCTCCTATTTTATTCTCTTGTCCCGGCGAAAGAGCAAAAAATGGCCCCGAAAGCAAAATCCCCCAAATTACAGGTTGCAAATGCCAAGCTCGAAGATTCGGGGCGCGGACTTGCGAGGATTTCACGTGAATTCATGGCGGCAAACGGTCTGGTGCAGGGCGATGTCATAGAGATTGTCGGAAAGCGCAGCACTGCGGCGCGCGCGGTCGATCCCTATCCAGAGGATGAAGGGCTAGAGGTTGTCCGGCTGGACGGCCTGCAACGCGCAAATGCCGGTGTGGGTGCAGGCGACCATATCGAATTGCGCAAGGTGGAGTCCAAACCCGCGACCAAAGTCGTATTCGCGCCGGCGCAACGTGAAATCCGGCTTGAAGGTCCGTCGCAGGCTTTGAAGCGCAGTTTTCTCGGGCGGCCAGTGATCGTAGGCGATGTCGTTGCTACCCACGGCCAGCAGCGGGTAGCGCCCGACGACATGCCGCCGCAGTTGCGCCAGATGCTCGCTGCGCCCGCCTTTGCTCTGGCGGAAATCAGGCTAACCGTGGTTTCTACAACTCCCAAGGGCATCGTCCATATCGACAACGATACGGAGGTCGAATTGAAGGCTGAATTCACCGAAGCAAAGGAAGGTCGTCGTGCGGATGTGACCTATGACGATCTCGGCGGAATGGGTGACACGATCAAACAACTGCGCGAGATGGTTGAACTACCGCTTCGTTATCCCGAATTATTTACTCGGCTGGGGGTAGATCCGCCGCGCGGGGTGTTGCTGCATGGTCCGCCCGGTACCGGTAAGACACGGCTGGCGCGCGCAGTCGCCAATGAGAGTGAAGCTGAGTTTTTTCTGATCAACGGTCCTGAAATTATGGGTTCGGCATATGGCGAATCGGAAAAGAAGCTGCGTGAAGTCTTTGATGCGGCGACCAAGGCCGCGCCTTCGATCCTGTTTATCGACGAGATCGATTCGATCGCCCCGAAACGCGATCAAGTGCACGGAGAGGCGGAAAAGCGGCTGGTCGCGCAGTTGCTGACGTTGATGGATGGGCTGGAACCACGCACCAATCTTGTAGTGATTGCGGCCACGAACCGGCCCGAAGCAATCGATGAGGCACTTCGACGTCCAAGCAGGTTTGACCGCGAAATTATAGTCGGTGTGCCCGACGAGAATGGGCGCCGTGAGATACTCGCCATTCATACGCGCGGTATGCCTTTGGGACCGCGCGTCGATCTGAAAGAACTGGCGCGTACGACTTACGGTTTTGTCGGTGCCGATCTGGGGGCGCTAGCGCGTGAGGCGGCAATCGAGGCAGTGCGGCGGATTATGCCCAAGATTGATCTCGCTAGTGGCACGATTCCGCCCGAAATACTCGAGTCGCTCAAGGTAACACGTGACGATTTTTTTCAAGCTTTGAAACGCGTTCAGCCGTCGGCGATGCGCGAAGTCATGGTTCAGGCTCCCGACGTCAATTGGGAAGACGTAGGTGGGCTTGACAATGTACAAATTCGGTTGAAAGAGGGCATCGAACTACCTTTGCGCAACCCCGACGCATTCCGACGATTGGGGATCCGCCCGGCAAAGGGCTTCCTGCTTTACGGCCCACCAGGGACCGGTAAAACCTTGCTCGCCAAAGCTGTCGCACGCGAAGCCGAGGCGAATTTCATTGCAGTCAAGTCATCGGATTTGCTGTCCAAATGGTACGGCGAAAGTGAGCAGCAAATTACCCGTCTATTCGCTCGCGCCCGACAGGTCGCGCCATGCATTATTTTCATCGACGAAATCGACAGCCTTGCCCCCGCGCGAGGCGGTGGGCGCGGCGAGCCGCAAGTGACCGAGCGTGTGGTCAATACCATCCTCGCCGAAATGGACGGGTTGGAAGAATTACAATCGGTGGTCGTGATCGGTGCGACCAACCGGCCGACGCTGCTTGATCCAGCGTTGCTAAGGCCTGGTCGCTTCGACGAGCTGATCTATGTGACAGTCCCCGACAAGGGCGGCAGACGCCGGATATTAGGTATCCACACCGCCAAAATGCCCATAGGCAAGGACGTCGATCTCGACGAGGTTGCCGAACGCACAGAGCGATATACTGGCGCTGATCTTGAAGACCTGGTCCGTCGGGCCGGCCTGTTTGCCCTGCGCGAAGGCGGCAACGAAGTCAGCGAAGTAAACATGGTCCACTTCACCCAGGCGCTTAACGCCTCACGCGCCAGCGTAACGCCAGAAATGGAGGAAGAGTACCGCACCATCGAGTCAAAGCTCAAGCAAGCGGCTATGCTACCTCAAGGCATGGGATTTGTATTGCCGGGAATGATTAAATCTCTGCGCGATTCTAAGCACGAGCCTTAACGTTAAATAGGTATTAGTTAGAATTGGCAGCCATTGCCCGCCGACCCCAGACAATGAGGAAAAGCAACGCCGCACCAGTTAGCGCGAATGTCGCCGGTTCCCACCAGTTGAACAACGCAACTCCGACGGCTGGCGCAAATATATAGGCTGCGCCGTTGATCGAAGCAATTTTACCTGCAACGTCGCCTTGCTCGTGCCTGCGCACCGCGAGCGATGCGCCTGCGGTAAACCCTGGGCGGAACAACCCGAAGCCGAGCGATGCAATAGCAAAGCCGGTGCTTATGCCATAAAAGTCATAGCTGGCTCCGGTCATTACAACGCCGACAAGTGCGAGAGCGGAGCCCAGCAGTACCGAGCTACGAGGCGCGAGTGATAAAATCGGGATCAGGCCCCATTGCGCGAGCAAGGTTGCCATCGCGCCGATCAGCATTACCGATCCGCTGGCCTGCACTGCCTCCATTGGCTGGTCATGCAAGCCAAGCCGATCGCGAACTAGAAAGCCGACAACGCCAAGCAGTATCGCCTGAGCATGGCCACCGATAAGACCGGCGGCAAGCCAAGCGACCATCCGCTCGTCACGCCATTTCAGGCGCACCTCTTCGCGCGGCAGTGAATCGTCAAGCGCTTGTCCTTCGGCATCTTCGGTGTCTGGTGCATTCATCGACGCCGAATTGGGGTAGGCGGCAACTGCACCGCGAGCGGCAAATCGCGGGGTATCGTTAGGCAAATGCCAATGTAGCGCGATCAGCACCCCTACCCCAAACAGAGCAAACATGATCAAGGGACCGGCCAGTCCGAACGGTGGGAACAGCAAATAATGCGCAACTGCAGGGCCGATTACTGTGCCCACCCCGAAAGACGAAGCCAGCAACGACAAAGCTTTGGCACGCTCAGCACGTTCGGTGCGCGCAGCAACATAGGCTTGCACTGCTGGCGGCGCAGCTGAACCGAAACCCCCATAAAGACTGCGGAAAATCGCAAACAGAACGAACGTGACGACCGGCCCGATCATCCCCTCCAGCCCGAGCCACAAAACAAGCCCGCAAAGACCCATCGACGCAATGAAACCGACAACGCCCAAGCTCATAAGCGACTTGCGCCCACGCCGATCCGACATCCTCGCCCATTTCGGTGCGGTGATAACCCATAGCAATGCCGACCAGCTAAACGCCAAACTGACCCAGACATCGGGCATATCCAACTCGCTGGCAATGGCAGGCAATGCGGATTGCATGGCGGTGTTTCCAGCC
>JBKJLZ010000323.1:0-4860 GCA_046596705.1 Sphingorhabdus sp.
TCGGACAGCATCATCTCATAGGGCGTCATGCCTTCTTCGCGGCACGGCACCTTGTCCATGTTGAGGATAATCCCTGCCTTGCCGTTGGTCGCCATTTCAACGCTGGAGGACGTCAGCCCCGCCGCGCCCATATCCTGAATCGCGACAATGGCATCCGATGCCATGAGTTCGAGACATGCCTCGATCAGCAGCTTCTCGGTAAATGGATCGCCCACTTGAACCGTGGGGCGCTTTTCTTCGATATCGGCGCCAAAGTCAGCCGACGCCATCGTCGCACCGTGGATGCCGTCGCGTCCCGTCTTAGACCCTACATAGACGATCGGGTTGCCGACGCCGGTCGCGGCGGAGTAGAATATCTTGTCCTGATCTGCGATGCCCACGGTCATTGCGTTGACCAGGATGTTGCCGTCGTAGCTGGCGTGAAAATTGGTCTCGCCACCCACCGTTGGCACACCAACGCAATTGCCATAGCCGCCGATGCCGGCAACCACGCCCTGCACCAAATGCTTCATCTTGGGATGATCGGGCCGTCCGAACCTAAGCGCGTTCATATTGGCGACCGGTCGTGCGCCCATCGTGAACACATCGCGCAAGATTCCGCCTACGCCGGTCGCAGCGCCCTGATAGGGTTCGATGTAAGATGGGTGATTATGCGATTCCATCTTAAAAATCGCGGCAAGCTTTGTGCCGTTCGGCCCTTCGCCAATGTCAATCACACCGGCATTTTCACCGGGTCCGCAAATCACCCACGGCGCGGTCGTCGGCAACTTTTTTAGATGGATGCGCGAGGATTTGTAACTGCAATGCTCCGACCACATCACCGAGAAAATGCCCAACTCAACCATATTGGGCTCGCGCCCCAATGCATGTAGCAGCCGCGCATATTCTTCTTCATTAAGGCCGTGATCGGCGACGATTTGCGGAGTAATTTCAGAAGCGATATCGGACATCATCGCGCATTAGCGAGACACGATGGCTTTCGCCAGCCCCCATGATCAAACCCGGCAGCGGCCTTCAAAACGAAAATGGCCGCTGGCATTGCTGCCAGCGGCCACTGCGTCTGATGTTGGAAGTCCTTTGCCACAAGGGCAATTCTTTCCGCTCTCTGACGTCTGGTTCCCCAACTTGGCCCGAAGGCCTTGTTGGTTCACCTTGGTACTTTGGGTATCCTACCCGGCGTTGCTTCACTTGCGTGTCGCCGCACTTGATATTCGTTTTCTTCGTACCCACCGCCTCTGCCACATTTCCCTGTCTTGCGACCGGTTTGCCTGCTGATTTGGTGATCTGACATTCGACCATTCCGCTCTGTCTCCCCGTTTCCAGTTTGACTTTGCATCGTGGCGCTCCTGCCCGATGACTTGAAACTGTCATGGAAACTGAGTCGCGCAAACACAAAAATGCAAAGTTATCCACAGGCACGCGGGTTTGTGGTGGACAAGTTGGCGCACAAGTCTGGAGCTCAAACGAATACGGCCTCCACGCTGTGCATGAAGGCCGTTCGATTCAACCGGGGGCGAGGGAGAGAGGAGGGAGTACCCGGCCGGCTGAAGTGCGTTTCGGCAATCGCTTGCCGTTGACCTGCGGATACCCATTCGAAGCTTATGCTGCAATTGCGAAAAGAATTAGCTTAGTTGCACCTTTTTGCAACTGTACTAGTCGCCATAATATACGGGCGATTTCAGGGCGCGATTCCGTTTCCAGGTAGCGAAGCGTTTACAATGCCACCATCACAGGCAATCGTTTCGCCAACAATGTAATCGCCGCCGCGAGCCGCGAGAAAAATTGCGAGTCCCGCCATATCTTCTGGGGTGCCGATCCGGGGGAATGGAATCCCTTTACCAACCGCATCAGCATGGTCACGAGCTGCCTTATTCATATCCGACTGGAATGCGCCGGGGGCGATGCCCGAGACCAGAATATTGTCTTTTACCAGCTCCGCCGCCAAACGCCGGGTCAGGTGGATAACCGCCGCTTTTGACGCCTGATAGCTGTAGGTTTGCCAGGGATTGATCTTCAGGCCGTCGATCGAAGCAATGTTAATGACCTTACCGGGGCGGTCAAAGGTGGCTGCCGCCTTCAATTGCGGGTGCATTGCTTGAGTCAGAAAAAAGAGTGATTTGACGTTCAAGTCCATCACGCGGTCCCAGCCAGCCTCGGGGAACTGACCAAAGTCTGCACCCCATGCCGCACCGGCGTTGTTGACGAGGATGTCTACTTTTTCTTCACGTTCGGCAATTTGCGCCGCCAGCGATAGGCAACCGTCCACGGTCGAGAGGTCACAGGGCAAGCCAATAACTTGATTGCCGAGTTCGGCGACGGTTTCCTCGATCTGGTCGATCTTGCGCGCGCTGATGTAGACGCGTGCCGCCCCGGCTTTCAAATAGCCTTCGACGATCATCTTGCCGATGCCACGCGATCCGCCGGTAACAACGGCGACGCGGCCGTCCAGGTTGAAAAGGGTTTGAATGTCCATTGTAAATGTCCTTTCGTCAAAATAGGGTGGGACAATACCGTAGTCCTGAGCAGCAGTCGCGAAGCGGCTGCGTCCGTCGAAGGGCGCTTATCGGTCAAGCACTACGCTTGGCGGAAAAGCGCCCTTCGACTTTTCGCCAGCGCTATTGCGCTGACGGCTCAGGGCTACGGTTTCTTATCGGCCGCCCTGCCAATCAGTATCCGTTCATGGTCGCCACGCGGTCGGCGTGGAAATAGGCGTCGCCGAAAAACTCGTTCAGACTGCGATCGCGCTTCATATAGAGACCGATGTCATATTCGTCGGTCATGCCGATGCCGCCGTGCATCTGCACGCCTTCGCGTACGGACAGGTTGCACGCAATGCCGGCCTTCGCCTTGGCCGCCGCAACATAAAGCTCAGCCTTGGCATGTCCCTCGTCGAGCAACGATTGCGCCTTCAGTACGATAGAGCGCGCGCCTTCCATTTCGGCGTATAAATGCGCGGCGCGGTGCTGAAGCGCCTGAAATTCGCCAATCACCCTGTCGAACTGCTTGCGGGTTTTGAGATAATCGAAGGTGATATCCATCGCGCCAGTGCCAACGCCGACCATTTCCGCGGCTGCACCGACTCGTCCGGCATCGAGCATCTTGGTCAACACCGACCAGCCACCATCGACTTCACCAATGACTGCATCGGCATCGACCTGAACACCATCAAGCTTCACATGAGCGGCCATCGCCGAGTCAACCAATCGCGCGGCTTCCATTGAGAGACCAGCGGCGTCCTTTTCTAACGCAAACAAAGTAAGCCCGTCAGTCTCGCCAGCGGCACCCGCCGTGCGTGCGACAACGATCAGCATATCAGACGATGTGCCCTGCACCACGAACTGTTTGTGGCCCGACAGCTTGAAACCATTGCCGCTGCGTTCGGCTTTGCACGCTGTCTTTTCGGGCCGGTGTTTGACGCCCTCGTCAATCGCGAGACCGATGACCGTTTCGCCTTTTAATATGCCTGGAAACCAACGCTCGCGCATCGCTTTGTCGGCAAGCTTCAGCGCCTCGACTGCAGCAACCGACGTGGTCAGAAACGGCGATGGCGACAGGTTGCGGCCAATCTCTTCGAGCACAATTCCAGCCTCGATATGCCCCATCCCCATTCCGCCATCAGCTTCGGGGATCAGAATTCCGGTGAAGCCCATTTCGGCGAACTGCTTCCACAGGCCGTGCGAGAAGCCGTCCTTACATTCCATATCGCGATACTTGCGGAAATGCGCAGGTGGAGCTTCGGATTTCATGAAATCACGCGCGCTATCGCGCAGCATCGCCTGGTCGTCGTTCAAAGTCATTGCCATGATTAAGCTCCCGGCATTTCTAGGATTCGTTTGGAGACGACGTTCAGCATCACCTCGCTGGTGCCACCCTCGATCGAGTTGGCTTTGGTGCGCAGCCAATTGCGCGCCTTCGACCCGCCATTCGATCTTTCGCTATCCCATTCCAGCGCTTGAGAGCCGCCAATCGACATGACTAACTCGTTGCGAGTTTTATTAAGCTCGGTGCCAACATATTTCATCAGGTTCGAATAGGCTGGATGCGCCTTGCCCGTTTTCCATTCGTCCATGAACCGCTCACCGTGCGCACGGAATGTCAGGTTATCGACATCGAACAAAGCCATTTGCGCGCGCAGCACTGGTTCTTCCGACAAAACTTCCTTCATGGCCGCGCCAATCGAGGTCACGCCGCCATCGCCGCCGGTTCCCGAGATCATTTCGCGTTCATGCCCAAGCAAATATTTGGCGACATCCCATCCACGGTTGAGTTCACCTACAATCTGATGCTTGGGGACAACGACATCGTCGAAGAAGGTTTCGCAAAACGGCGAATTGCCCGAAATCAGCTTGATTGGTTTAGTCGAAACACCTGGCGTTTCCATGTCGAACAAAAGAAAGCTGATGCCTTGATATTTGTTGCTTTTGTCGGTGCGAACAAGGCAGAAAATCCAGTCGGCTTCATCCGCGTAGCTGGTCCATATTTTCTGACCATTAACGACCCAATGATCGCCCTTATCTTCGCCGAAAGTTTGCATGGAAACCAGATCGCTACCTGATCCCGGTTCCGAATAGCCCTGACACCAGCGAATTTCGCCGCGCGCAACCTGGTTTAGATAATGTACTTTCTGCTCTTCTGTACCGAACTTAAGCAAAGCGGGTCCAAGCATCCAGATGCCGAAGCTGCTAAGTGGTGAGCGGCAACCAAGCTTTGCCATCTCCTGACGCAATATCTTGGCTTCGGCTGCGGACAGTCCTGCCCCGCCATAGGCCTTCGGCCAATCGGGTACCGTGTAACCTTTGGCCGCACAGCGCTCCATCCAGATTTTTTGCGCTTCGCTCTGAAACACAAATTTGCGTCCGC
>JBKJLZ010000137.1:0-5001 GCA_046596705.1 Sphingorhabdus sp.
TGATAACCGATGGCCGCTTTTCAGGCGCAACGCGCGGT
Source organism: Sphingorhabdus sp. (assembly GCA_046596705.1). Classification (GTDB taxonomy): domain Bacteria; phylum Pseudomonadota; class Alphaproteobacteria; order Sphingomonadales; family Sphingomonadaceae; genus Sphingorhabdus_B. Next base: position 39 of record JBKJLZ010000137.1, read on the forward strand.
TTCTGTGTTGGCCATGTAGGCCCGGAGGCTGCGGAATGCGGCCCGATTGCCTTGGTTGTGGATGGTGACGAAATAAGCATCAATGCGGAAACCGGCACAATAAATCTTAACGTTCCTGCTGAAGTACTTGAAGAACGTCGTAAAAGTTGGAAACCCAGATTGACCGATTACGGGGCAGGGGCTTTATGGCGTTATGCACAAAATGTGGGGCCTGCCTACAAAGGTGCCGTCACCCATCCCGGAGCGATCGCCGAACGCCATGTCTATGCGGATATCTAAGGAACTTCTGCTGCTGGTCGCGACATTCAGCGTGATATCCTGCGGCGGCAATGAAGCTGAAAACTTGAAAGAGGCGGAAATCGAAGCGGCGGAACAAGCGGCGTTAGACGGCAAAATCGAATGCGCATTGGCCGCATCGTCTAGATTCGAACGCACATGCACGACCGAGCGGGTAGCGGGGGCCGATGGTCAATTACTGCTAATTCGTCATGCTGACGGCGGCTTTCGGCGTTTCCGGATCTTAAGCGATGGGCGAGGACTTGCGCCTGCCGATGGATTTGATCAGACCAACATTGCGCTAATTGAAAACGGCCTGATTGAGGTAAGCTCCGGCGACGACAAATATCGCCTGCCAGCGCAAATCAGGCGTAGCGAAGCAGTCATACCCGAAGACGGCAGTTGATTGCGATGCCTCGTGCGGGCATGGGGCTGCGATGACCGAGACCAATAAGATCATTCGCGTCGCCGCTCGCGGTGACGGCGTGACCGCCGATGGCCGCTATGTAGCACTTGCGGCTCCGGGTGACTTGCTCGATCCGTCCGGCGGATTAGTTCACGGCCCCAATCATGTCGCACCGCCTTGTCGGCATTTCCCGATATGTGGTGGATGCCAGTTGCAGCATTTGGATGAAGACGCCCTTCGCGTTTTTATCGCGGATCGGGTGAGCCATGCACTGGCGACACACCAGGTCGAAGCAGGCGAGATCATGCCAGTACATTTGTCACCGCCGTTCTCTCGCAGGCGCGTAGCGGTCCGCTCGGCATGGGTTGGGACTCAGTTCCAACTGGGCTTTAGCACCGAAAAAAGTCACCGGATCATAGACTTGCAGCAATGTGACGTCATGGCGCCGCAATTATTTGCGTTGATTGACCCGTTGCGGAAATTCCTCAATCCATTAATTGAGCGCCGCCGGGACGTGCAGATCAAGATGGCGGTCGTTGACCAAGGTGTCGACGTCCTCATTGAAAACTGGATTGCGCGTAATCTGTCTGATCATGAGGCGTTGTCCGAATTTGCCCAGAAACATAATCTCGCCCGGCTGTCACTAGACGAAGGTTACGGTCCGGTGTCGTTTTGGGAACCAGAGCCGGTGACGGTGACGTTAGGGGGCGTGGCGGTCGCTTATCCGCCTTACAGCTTTCTTCAGGCGACTGCAGACGGCGAAGCGGCATTGGTCGAGGCGGCGAGGGCAGTTATCGGTGATGCGAAAAGCGTGGCCGACCTTTTCGCAGGACTGGGAACATTTGCTTTGTCGCTGGGCCAAGGCCGCAAAATCTATGCGGGCGAAGCCGATCGCGATCCTGTTATGGGGTTAAAATTGGAAGCAGGCCGCGTAGGTCTGGCGATATTCGGTGATCACCGCGATCTGTTTCGAAGGCCGCTCACCGCTGATGAACTGAACAAGTTCGACGCAGTCATTCTCGATCCGCCGCGCGCAGGCGCCAAAGAACAAGTTACTCAAATAGCAGCCTCCACGGTGCCGAACATTGCCTATGTCAGTTGCAATCCGGCCAGCTTTGCTCGCGATGCCAAGACCTTGGTTGCCGCTGGATACAAGTTAAAGCGAGTATGGCCCATAGGTCAGTTCCGCTGGTCAACGCATATCGAGCTTGTGGGCCATTTCAGTCGTTAATGCAGCAAAACCGCCATTGACGCATGGACAACCAGCATAAGCAACGCGATGCTAGACAAGGCGAACAGTGCAAATCGCACCAACACGCGGTTTGACAGGATTTGCAACAAACTATGCGCAATACGAAGCCCTACATAGACCCATGCTATTGTCGCGTTCAAACCGTCACCTTGGCCTATTAGCGCTAGCACGATCGCCACTGCATAAAAAACCGTCGGCGCCTCGTGCAAATGGTTATAGTTGTCGGCAACCCAGGATGCTTTCTCTTCGCCCTTAGCGACCAGCTGGTCGCGTAATCCGCGTCCTGTGCTGCCCACCATCGTCTTGCCGTCGATCCCCGCCCTGCCCATAGCGGGCAGGCGGGTAGCATACATCCATATCCAGATAATCATGGTCCAAAGGGCCAGCACAACTACTGGCTCAAAAATATCACTCCGCATACTTCCGCTCCCCTAAATTGTTGCGAGCAGCGCGTGGGCCGCGAGCACGGTAAGGCAGATGGTTGATAGTAGAAACAGGACAAACCGAATGTTCACTTTATTTACAGTAGCTTGCCAAACGCTGTGAAGAATCCTGATGATCGTGTAGCCCCAGGCTAACGATACCAGCAGGGGCGTTACAGCACCGGCAATAGTCAGGATCATCACGGTTGCGTAAAATATCGTCGGCTGCTCCATCAAATGAGCGTAATTGTGAGATTTCCAAGCGACGGATGGCGGTACGTTAGGATCGATATCGGCACCCCGGCCGCCAACTGCTTTGCTCATATCAATGCCAATTTTGGACATCGCGGGCAACCGTGTACCTGCCATCCAGAATAGCATGAGTATCGACCAGACAACCAAAACAGCTGCCGGTGCTAACATTGTAGTATCCATTTAGAAAATCCCCCTGATTGCTATCAAGCAGAAGGTGCGTCAGCTTACTTAGATTGTCAAATGCAACTTACTTCGTTGAAGCCGTTCGGCGCGGTAAAGTAAGCTCATCGTTGGCGGCAAATCGGCGATAAAGTGACGCCATAGGCTCATCGCTGACTGCTATCGTATCGGTTTCGCCAAAGCCGTTAAACTCTGTCCGCATTGCGCAGCCATAAGCGCCAAGCATACCCACTTCGATATAGTCACCGGCTTGGATATCGTCAGGCAAGACAAACGGCCCTGCCATATGGTCCATATCGTCGCAGGTAGGGCCGTAGAAGCTGAACTCAGCTTGCTTGGTGCTAATAGAGGTCTCCGACCGCTGAAGCGCGACAGGGAAGCGCCAGCCGATATGTGCAGCATCGAACAATGAGCCATAAGCACCGTCGTTGATAAACAGTTCGCTGCCGCGACGCTTTTCTACTTTAACCAGCAACGAAGCATATTCAGCGCAAAGCGCACGGCCAGGCTCGCACCATAATTCGGCTGAGTAGCTGATCGGCAGATCTTCGAACGTGCGATGGATGACGTCGAAATAACTTTCGAGCGGAGGGGGTTCCATACCCGGATAAACTGAAGGGAAGCCGCCGCCAACGTCAACGATGTCAACAGTCACCGATGCCTCGACGATCGCCGCCCGGACATGCTCCATTGCTTCGGCATAAGCCTTGGGTGTCATCGCCTGGCTGCCAACATGAAAGCAGATGCCGAGACTATCGGCCACCTGACGTGTGGCAACCAGCAAATCAGCGATTTCAGATGGGTCGGCACCGAATTTGGACGCAAGGCTCAATTTAGCATGCTCCGACGAAACACGAATGCGGACGCACAGTTCGAGATCACTCGCGGCAACACCGTCTTTGGCAGTTGCGCGCACGATCTTCTCGAGCTCATCATGGCTGTCGAGACTGAATGTACGAACACCGTGATTGTGATAGGCCTGCGCGATTGCGCGCTCGGACTTTACCGGGTGCATGAAGCACAATTTTGCATCGGGCAGAAATTTGTTGACCAGCCTCACTTCGCCAAGCGACGCCACGTCATAATGTGTAATTCCCGCATCCCACAGCAGCTCCAACAGCGCGGGCGAAGGATTGGCTTTTACCGCATAAAGCGACTTACCCTGAAACTTCTCAACGAAGAAACGGGCGGCGCGCGTTGCAGCATGCGGGCGGAGTAGCGTGATTGGTTCGTCCGGGCGAAGGGCGCGGACTTCAGCAAGTGCGTCAGTGTTCTCGTACAATTCAAGGGACCCCCAAAAAATAATAGTGTTCGTCAAGGCTGCCTTGCGGTTATTGGAAGTCCCCCTGGGGCAGCGGAGCGAGCCTATATGGGCGGTGCGTTAAAATGTAAAGAATATTCGGGCGTAAATTTGCAATAAGGACCGTTCAACTCAACCGGTCGCGAAATTCGGTCCAGTCGAACGACTTCACGCATTTCAGGGCGTCGGTGTCGCTGTTCCACAGCCAGATCGACGGCAGCGGGACGCCGTTGAAAGTGTTGGTCTTCACCATCGAATAATGCCCTTGATCGAGGAACGCGAATCGTGCTCCGGGTTTGGCGGCGACGGGCAGGCGGTAGTCACCGATGATGTCTCCTGCGAGGCAGGAGGGGCCGCCTAGTCGCACTACAGAGCCATCTTGGCGTTCGCCGAGCATTGCGGGGCGGTAGGGGGCTTCGATGACGTCGGGCATGTGGCAGGTAGCGCTGATGTCGGCAACGCCGACGATAATCCCGTTGTCGAACACATCGAGCAATTCGCCAACAAGGATCCCTGCGTCGAGCGCGATGGCCTCGCCGGGTTCGAGATAGACGTCCAGACCGGTTTCAGAACGAACGCATTGGATAAATTTGACCAGTTCGTCGCGCTGATAATCGGCTCGAGTGATATGGTGGCCGCCGCCAAAGTTGAGCCATTTGATCTGGCCAAAATAGGGCGCGATTTTGGGCTTTAGCGATTCCCATGTGCGCTTGAGTGGTTCGAAATCCTGTTCGCACAGTGTATGAAAATGCAGGCCCGATACGCCGTCGAGATGTTCGGGTTTCAACTGGCTGATCGGAAAACCGAGCCTCGAACCCGGCGAGCAGGGATCGTATTTGGCGACCTCCCCCTCGGCATGTTCGGGGTTGACG
>JBKJLZ010000183.1:0-2926 GCA_046596705.1 Sphingorhabdus sp.
CAGCTTCGAAGACAGCCGGAAAACCAACAGCAGCGCAAATATGTATGCGCCGGTCGGGTTGGCAGTAACCGCGCCGAGCGACAGCAGAAGTGCAGCCGTCATGGCAAGAGCGATCTCGTGGTGGATGAGCGCCATAGTCGCCAGCGAAAAACGCTGCCAGCCCTTGGCATTCGGCGGACAACTATCGCGGTGCGTCCCTGCAACAGCTCCGGTCAGGAAACTGATTTCATGCCAGGCCCAGATCAGCAGGCCGCCGACAAAAGAGGCATAGGTTGCCCATACCGCGGTCGACTGGCTAGTCAGCACTAACAGGCTAAGGCCTAGGGCCGCACACACACCAGCGATGATGAGAGCGCGTCCAAATGACTGGCGCAACCGGTGATTAATCATTGCGACCAGGCCGGTGCTTACGAACCAGAGCGCGACGACTACCATGAATGGTAAGGCAAGGCTGCCGCCCGTTACCATGCAGGCGACAGCCTGATCGTTGCTGGAAGTTCATTTACCCGCGGTTTCATGAAGTACATCTGGGCGAAGCAAAACCCGGCCTTGCCCATATGTTTTGCGCGGCCAAGCGCACCCGCGATACCGCCACGTGCCTTAGATTCTTCGATACCGACCGATGCAAGGCGCAGATTTTCCATTGCGGTTCGGAACCGCACATCATCGGTGTCGAGTTCGACCGGAAATACCTGTTTGCTGATTTCGGTGCAGATCGAAAAAACCTGATATCCATAATCGGCTGGATGAACGCCGAGCGCCTTGTGAAAGACCGGGCGATTATGGTCGCGCACATACATAGTCGCGTAAACCGAAAGCAAAAAGAAGCGTATCCAAAGTTTGTTTGCACCTTGAAGAAGCTTGGGGTCGCTGCGCAGCAACAGGGCAAAAGCCTCACCATGGCGGAACTCGTCATTGCACCATTCTTCGAACCAATCGAAAATAGGGTGAAATTTATTCTGTGGATTGCGCGCCAAATGGCGGAATATTGTTATGTACCGCGCATAGCCGATCTTCTCCGACAAATAGACCGCGTAGAAAATGAACTTCGGTTTGAAGAATGTATATTTCTTGGTCTTCGTCAGGAAGCTAAGATCGATACCTATGCCTGCGCCTTTTAGCGTTTCATTGATAAACCCGGCATGGCGGCTTTCGTCGCGCGCCAACAGCTTGAACAGCCGCTTCATATCGGGGTTCTTGGTCCGCTTGGCGATTTCGGCATAAAGAATGCAGCCGGAAAATTCAGATGTCAGCGAACTTGCCAGAAAGTCGATAAATTCGGCTTGAAGCTCGGGCTCAAGTGCCTCGATCACGCCATCGAACCGGTCGGTTTTCTTGAAGTGGCTTTTGTTAGGGTCGCCTTCCATTTCCTCCATCAGGCCTTCCCACTCGTCGCGCACCAAAGACACGTCCATCTTGTCCATCGCAACATAGTCGGTCGTATAAAAACGCGGCGACAGCACGGTGTCCTGCTTTGCAATGGCCATGGTGTCATGGTCTGCGATCAAGGGCTTTTCGATCTTCGCGTGCGCGTTCATTACAGTTTTCCTGGGGTAAAGCTGACTTCGTAAAGTTCAGCCATTTCAAAATGACCGGCAAATTTGGTCCATGCGCGGCGAAGAGCACCCGCGCGTTGGACCGTAGCATTGCGGTGAAAAACGACGCTTTCGCCAAAGGCGACCATGACCGGCTCGCCATGCACCCGCACGCGGTCACCGGGCTGTATTTCGATATTGCCGACGAGTTCGACATGAGCATGGAAATGCTCGGCACTTTGCTCGATCTCGATCCGGCACGGCGTATCGAACGCTTCGGAAGAAAAGAGCCCCGTCATGCTGCGGGGCCTGCCAACATCTCGACAAACGCTTTACTATGGTCAGGGCCAAACCCGTGAATTTCGGCATCGCGTCCGGTCTGTGGGTCAGTCAGCGATAATGCGCCATTTTCCCACTTTACGAGCTTGAAAGGCGGTTCGGCCCCAATGCCGGCGGCGGCACGGGCTTTTGCCATGCGGCGAAGCGTTGCTCGGACAAAACCACCCTGTCCAAATTCAATTATCTTGACCGTTTCACCGCTCATTGCATCGCTGATCACAACTGCCCCGTCGGCACGATCGGCAAACCGCAGTTCACGCGTTTGAACTGGAGATATGTTCTGAGCTGAGCGGGTAAGCGTTGGATCGGCTGATTTCGGAATGAACCCAAGACTTACTGCCCCGGCTAACGCCATGGTAAATAGCAATATGAGGGCTACACCGATCAACGCACCGCGCGGAACCGTGGGATCATGATGCGCGGCGTCGCTCATGCAGGCACTCCAACCAATGGACGGTCTTGTGCGATATCGCTCTGGGCATCGAACGGCGCAACCGGCTGCACTTTTTGTGTGGCCTTAAACAACATCTCGGCCACCTTACGCGCGTCGGGTATTGCCCGAAGCATTGGTTGTGGACGTATAAAACGAAGCGAACGCGCATGCGGCCACAACATGATATAACCGATGCGCGGCATACCTTTCAGGCTGAGCACAATATTGCCGTGGTCGTTGCCGAGCGTTTTCAAATTGGCTGATTCAATCTCCGACAACGGCAAGTTAATGCATTTGTTGAGCGCCACGCCAATCCGCAGCACAATTCTTTTGTTGGTCAGTGTATAAATAGTTGTGCGGCTCACGCCCCATGCAAAAAGCACACAGAGTGCAACAACAACTGCGCCAAGAACGGACACGCCGACAGCGGTATTGAAATCCCCCCGCAACACCGCCCAGACAACTATCGCACCGAAATATACGATCGACAGACGGATGTGCAAGGCCGCACCGGCGAGATATTTCCAGTCAGGCGCGGACTGCCAAAGAACATGTTCGTCCTCCGGCAGTTCGCCAGGGAGACCGCGGACTGGTTCATGATTGTACTCGCTCACAGCAA
>JBKJLZ010000214.1:0-7181 GCA_046596705.1 Sphingorhabdus sp.
GCTGAGCTGATTGAAGCCGAGTTATTCGGCCATGAAAAAGGCGCTTTCACGGGCGCAATCGGCCAATCGATCGGGCGGTTTGAGCAGGCACAGGGAGGCACTTTGTTCCTCGATGAAATCGGAGATATGCCAAAACACGCACAAACCCGACTGCTCCGGGCGCTTCAGAGCGGTGTCATCAGCCGGATTGGGGGCAAGGCCAGCATCCGCCTCGACGTACGAATACTGGCGGCAACCAATCAAAATCTCGAAGACCTGATAGCCAAAGGTAAATTTAGAGAAGACCTTTTTTACCGCCTGAACGTTGTACCTATCGATATGCCGCCGCTCCGCGATCGGACCGAAGATATCGGCCTTTTAGCGCAGCACTTTTTGTTAATGGCGGCGAAAGAGGGATTGCCGTTACGCCAAATCGATGAAGCGGCTATCGGATTGTTGATGGCCAATCCGTGGCGCGGCAATATCCGCGAGCTGAAAAATCTGGTTTTTCGGTTAGCACTGATTTCGCGCGATGAAGTAATTACCGAGACCACCGTTGCGCAATATATGGAGCCAACGTCAGAAAACGGGTCTCCGCAACAAAGTGCCAGCTTCGAAGCCGCCGTCGGCCAGTTTTTGCGCATTAGCCGGCTCAGGGGTTCGCCTCGCGAGAAACTGTATGCGAAGGCCTTGGCCGAATTCGAGATTCCGCTTTTGCAATATGTCATGCGCCAGGCCAAAGGAAACCAGCTAAAGGCAGCGGCATTGTTAGGGATAAACCGCAACACTTTACGGAAAAAACTGATGGAATACGCCTTGGGCGCGAGCGGGAAGGGCTAAACGGCCCTTTAATAAAGCTGTTCTGCATGCATCTGCTTCATTTGTGCTTTTCAGGTCACGACTATCCTGCAATAGTGACTTTATGGCAACAATGGCGATTGACGAGAATGTGCCGCCTGATTTTTGGCTGAGGCGACTTTTATCGTCGTTCGCGCTCGCCTTCGGAAATAGCCAGTCGATAAAGTTTTTGGAAATTGGCAGTGGGATTATGCTGGTGGTCATTGCGATCATCACTGCCATGGTCCTTACTGACCAAAGCCCGCAATCGGAGCCGCTTTCGCCAGCTGCCGCTGCTACTTTGCTGGTCGCAAATTTATTGCCCGCTACTTTTCTTTTGGTGCTTTTCGGACGGAGGATTGCGTTAAAGCGTGCCGAGCAGAGCAATATTGGCAGTGAACAATTGCTCCATGTCCGGTTAGTAGCAATATTTTCAGCAATAACCGCTGTGCCTACTTTGCTGCTAGTTATCTTTGCCTCGTTGCTATTCCAAAACGGCGTGCAGTTCTGGTTTTCTAATAATGCACGAGACATGCTCGAGAATGCTGGTGCGCTTGCTAAAGGATATTACGAGGAAAAGCTTCGTGATGTGGGCGATGAAACCGTCACCATGGCATCTGATTTTCGTTTTATTTTAAACCAGACAAAGCCAGACGACCCCGCGTTTTTGGATGCCTATTTTGAGCAAGTGCTCAGACGAAAGTTGAGCGAATCGGCCATTGTGTCGGTTGGGAAAGACGGGGTGCAGCGCACAGTCGCGGTCGTCTCTCCCAACGACAATCGGCAGGGGCAATGGATCAAGCCAGCAGATTTGGCACGCCTGCAAAAGGGCGAAGACATGATCGTATCGATCCGGCCCGACCGGATCGAAGCAGTTGCCATATTATTCAAAAATCCAGATAGCTATTTATATACGAATAGAACAGTGACAGTCCCATCGTTCATGCTGGGAGCCAAAGCCCAGTCTGTTCTGAAAGACTATGAGGCCATGGTGGTCCGGTCGCGGAGCCTACAACTGCAATTCAATGCAGCGCTCTATGTCGTTTCGTTATTTATTATCGCCATCACCCTATGGATTGCGTTGTTGGTAGCAGACCGCTTGGTTCGTCCCATAAACAGCCTTGTGCAAGCTGCCCAAAAGATTGCAACCGGTGATCTTTCGGCGCGCGTTTCCGAAGATGGTGGCCGCGCGGATGAAGTGGGCTTTCTGTCCAAGTCATTCAACCGGATGACGGAGCGATTACAAACGCAGACCAGCACCTTGTTGACGGCCAACCGGCAGTTGGACGATCGACGCGCATTCATGGAAGCGGTGCTAGAATCGGTCTCGGCGGGCATTATCAGCGTTGGTGACGACGACCACATTCAGCTTTCCAACTCGACTGCCGAAAAACTGCTCTCAGCGGACGGAAAATCGATTGTGGGGCAAATGTTTAGCAAGGTTGCGCCGCAATTATCTGCGCTGGCGGCCGAGCAGCGACGCGGCGTAGTGCAACTGGGTGATGGGCCCGAGCCTTTAACTGTGGCGGTCAAGGTGTCGGCACGCGAAGGCAGTAAGGTCGTCACATTTGAGGATATCAGCCAGCAGTTATCGGACCAACGCCGGGCTGCCTGGTCCGATGTCGCGCGACGGATCGCGCATGAAATCAAAAATCCACTGACACCCATTCAACTTGCTGCCGAGCGACTGCAGCGGAGGTTCGGCAAGCAAATCCAGGATGGGGGTCCGGTTTTCGAGCAACTAACCAGTACAATCGTGCGACAAGTCGGAGACCTCCGTAACATTGTGGATGAATTCTCGTCATTTGCCCGGATGCCGAAACCAGTATTTCGATCCGAAAATCTGGTAGATATTGTCGGACACGCCGTGTTCCTGTTCGAGGTCGCGCATACTGATGTCTCATTCGAGTTCGTTCATAAGGGAACGCTACCGAACCTCATTTGTGATCGGCGGCAGTTGGGGCAGGCGATCACAAATATTCTCAAAAATGGCGTCGAGTCGATCGAAGAGCGGAAAAAAAATGGCGGTGATGCTGGTAAAATTGAGATTTGCCTTAGGACTGAGGGTGAACTGATCAAACTCAGCTTTACGGACAATGGTTGCGGCCTCCCCGATGATCGTGACCGAATATTGGAGCCGTATGTCACAACACGCAGTCGCGGCTCAGGTCTGGGCCTCGCCATCGTCAAAAAGATCGTTGAAGAGCATTCCGCTGAAATAACCTTTGCCGACGCGCCCGGTGGCGGAGCAGTCGTGACGCTTGAATTCGCTCCGGCGCTGATCGCCGAAAAAGCGGGAGATGTGGTTGCAGAGGCGTCGCCATCTTCAGATGACAAGGACAAGAGTTAGCTTATGGCTTTAGACATATTGATCGTCGACGATGAACAAGACATTCGAGATCTCGTCTCGGGCGTACTCGATGACGAAGGGTACGGCACGCGAACAGCAGCAACAGCCGAAGAAGCACTTTCCGCATTGGACGAACGGCTACCTTCCTTAATTCTGCTCGATGTATGGCTTCGTGGATCGTCGATGGATGGCATTGAGCTGCTGAAAGCAATCAAGGGCAAGGATCCGCAAATTCCGGTTATTGTATTCTCGGGCCACGGTAACATTGACACTGCTGTCGCCGCTATTGCGCAGGGCGCTGTAGATTTTATCGAGAAGCCGTTCGAAGCTGAGCGGTTGCTTCATCTGGTGTCAAAGGCCACCGAAACCGAACGGCTGCGCGCCGAGAATGCGTCATTGCGCGCGAGAGTAGGTCATTCGGAAGAACTCAACGGATCTTCGGCCGCGATCAACAATGTTCGCGCAACTTTGAAAAAAGTGGCGGCCACTGGCAGTCGTATGCTTATTACTGGCCCAGCGGGCGTCGGAAAGGAAGTAGCCGCTCGCTTGCTGCATAGCTGGAGCCCACGTGCCGGCTCCGCATTCGTATCAGTCAGTGCCGCGCGGCTATCGCCGGAACGCTTTGATGAGGAATTGTTTGGGATCGAGCATGATGGCCAGCTCGTCCAGGCAGGGATGCTCGAACGCGCACATGGGGGCACTTTGTTCTTGGATGAAGTTGCCGACATGCCCTGGACGACGCAAGGCAAGATATTACGCGTTCTGACCGATCAAAGCTTTGTCCGTGTCGGCGGTGATCGGCAAATCCGGGTCGATGTCAGGTTCGTTTCGGCGACTGCGCGCGATCTTGCAGCAGAGATTATTGCCGGTCGCTTCCGCGAAGACCTGTTCTACCGGCTAAACGTTGTGCCGGTGGAAATCCCACCGCTGACGGGTCGCCGCGAGGACATTCCCGACCTAGCCAATCATTATGCCGCACGTTTTGCAGCTGAGCACCGGATATCTCCACCAGTGATTTCCGACGACGCTATTGCAGCCCTTCAGGCGTGCGAATGGCCCGGCAACGTCCGTCAGCTACGTAATATTATAGAACGCACGATAATCCTTGCCCCATCTAATCGCATCCACACGATTGAAGCTGACATGTTGCCATCCGAGGTCATGAATAACTATGAGGGCGCCGAGCATAGTGTCACATCCTTGATGGGGGCTCCTCTTCGCGAGGCGCGTGAATCGTTCGAGCGCGAGTATCTGCGTGTCCAAATAAAGCGCTTTTCCGGTAATATTTCCAAAACGGCTGCGTTCGTAGGAATGGAGCGGTCAGCACTTCATCGCAAACTGAAGTTGCTCGGTATTTCTGTTCGAAAGTCCGGACTGGATACAAATGACGGTGATGATTGACCGGAAAATAGATGCAATTGCGATTTGGTTTTGTTTATTGTAAATAAAATGCATCAATCTGCTGATATGCTTTATTTTTACGTCTCCCGCAGCAGGTTGTTGAAAAATAAGATAATCGGATAATAACAATGACTGAAAAAAATAATGGTCTTCAAGACCTTTTTCTGAACTCGCTCAGGAAAGCCAAAACACCTGTCACGATGTTCCTTGTCAAAGGTGTCAAATTGCAGGGTGTGGTAACCTGGTTCGACAATTTCTCAGTTCTGCTCCGCCGCGATGGCATGTCGCAACTGGTTTACAAGCATTCGATTTCCACCATCATGCCATCAACATCACCAGACCGGGCACTGTTCGATGAAATGATGGGCCGCACCAGTCATAGGGCAGGGATGCTGCAGGATGTGTTCCTGCATGCGATGTGTGACAAGCGTGAATCAGTCACTACGTTTCTGGTAAATGGCGTGATGCTGCAAGGTGTCATCGCAGCGTATGACCTGTTTTCGCTGTTGCTCGAACGCGACGGAACAACCCAGTTAGTTTACAAACATGCGGTTTCTACCGTCCAGCCTGCCAATGCCGTAAACCTCGCCGAGTATAATCAAGGCGTGGATGAGGCCGATATTTGAGCGGATTTAACCGGAGCGATGACGACGAGTTCGCTCGTGGCGCTCGTGCACTCATTGTTTATCCTGAACTTTCAGGTCGCGCCTCGGTAGGACCCGACGCACGACTTGAAGAGGCGACAGGGCTAGCGCTAGCAATTGGTCTTAATGTTGTCCGAACTAAGCATTACCGCGTCCGCAGCCCACGCGCCGTTACGTTGCTCGGGGGCGGGCAGGTCGACGAGATCGCTGAAATGGGCCGCGACCTGGAAATTGACTTGCTGATCGTCGACGCGGGTTTGACTGCAATCCAGCAGCGCAATTTAGAAGACAGGACTGGTCTCAAAACCATTGATCGGACGGGATTAATACTCGAAATCTTTGGCGAGCGCGCAGCAACTGCCGAAGGTCGTTTGCAAGTTGAGCTAGCCCATCTCGATTACCAAGCGGGTAGGTTGGTACGCAGCTGGACGCATTTGGAACGGCAGCGTGGCGGCTTTGGCTTTCTTGGTGGACCAGGCGAAACGCAGATCGAGGCTGACAGGCGGATGATCCGCGACCGGATGGCGCGTTTGCGGCGCGAACTGGAGGAGGTAAAGCGCACGCGTACGCTTCACCGCGCTCGTCGGAAACGTGCGCCTTGGCCGGTGATTGCGTTGGTCGGTTACACCAACGCTGGCAAATCGACGTTATTCAACCGGCTGACCAAAGCGACGGTGCTGGCCGAAGACATGCTTTTCGCAACGCTAGACCCAACAATGCGTCAAATCTCGTTACCCGGAGTTGAAAAGGCGATTTTATCTGACACTGTAGGTTTCGTATCTGACTTACCGACGCAATTGGTGGCCGCATTCCGTGCGACCTTGGAAGAAGTTATTTCGGCAGATATCATAGTCCACATCCGCGATATTTCGCATGCCGAAAGCGATGCGCAGCGGGACGATGTCCTGTCAATCTTGCGCGATCTGGGAATTGGTGCCGAGGCAGCTACGGGCACCGTCCCGCAGATGATCGAAATTTGGAATAAGATCGACCTGCTATCGGATGAGCGTCAGACTGATCTTTCCAATCTTGCCGCGCGCGACGACAATATTCTAATGATATCGGCCGAAAAAGGCGAAGGTATTGATACCCTTCGCGAACATCTGTCGGGCCATATCGCCAAGGCAAATGAAACCCGGTCGGTAAAACTGAACTCCGAAGATGGCGCTGCTTTGGCTTGGCTTCATGGGCGCGGTAAAGTCAGTAACCGAAAAGAGCAGGGGGATCAGATTTTGGTTGATGTTTCGCTGACCCGGCAGCTTTGGGGGCAGTTCGAAAAGCAGTTTCCGACGTATATTTAATGCTTTTCGGCGGCCTTAGCTTGTTGCCAATATGCTTCTTTTTCGTCGAGCGAAAGCGCTGCAAAACTTTGCCCCGCTGCATTTTCTATCGACCGGAACCGCCGCTCGAACTTTGCGGTACCTGCTTTTAATGCTGATTCGGCATCGACGTCCAAAAAGCGACACATATTGACCACGGCGAAGAGAAGGTCACCCATTTCTTCAGTTCGTTCGTCGAGTGAAACAGCGGCCTCAACTTCCTCGATCTCTTCAAATATCTTGGCTTTCGCGCCCGCCATATCCGGCCAGTCAAAACCTGTCCGTGCAGCGCGCTTCTGGATTTTTTGAGCACGAAGCAGAGCGGGGAGAGCCAGTGCAACCCCGGCCAGCGCGCTGCCATCGGCGTTACCCATGCGTTCTTCGGCCTTTATCGTTTCCCAATTAGCGACGACGGCATCGGCGTGATCCGCAATAGCATCTCTGAATACGTGCGGATGACGTCGGACCATTTTGTTGGAAATTCCAACAATGACGTCATCAAGCGTAAACGCATCCTGTTCGGCCGCCATTTGGCTGTGAAAGACAACTTGGAGCAACAAGTCGCCAAGTTCGTCCTTTAGCGCCTCCAAATCGTTACGCTCGATAGCGTCAGAAACCTCGTAGGCTTCCTCAATGGTGTAAGGTGCAATG
>JBKJLZ010000218.1:0-4698 GCA_046596705.1 Sphingorhabdus sp.
ATGCCGGTTGGACGTGCAACAGTGCGACGGCCACTCTAGGTACCAGCATCAGCGGTCTCTGCACCTCCCTTCCGACCTTCTGATAGGCGGACTATGATATCGGGTGGGGTGCAGGCACAGCCAAGCACCCCACCCTTTTTTGAATATAAAAAGGGAATGATCATGTTGAAGCCATTGGGGGCAATCAGCCTGTTGCTTTTGACGTCAGCGCTCGTTTCGCCTTCGATGGCGATGGCGCAGAATGCCGAGCCGGAACAAGCCGAGGTAACTGAACCGCAGACAACGGATCAGGCCGTGTCGGACCAGGAAAATGCAGAAGGTCAGGCCGATCCGGCTGCCGAGGCTGCTGCTCCTGAGGAAGAAGAAGTCGATGTTTCGATCGGCGGCGAAGAAATTGTCGTTCGTGGCTATCTCGACCGGAACATTTCAAAAAATGCGCCGCAGGTCGTGTCGGTATTGTCGAGCGCCGATATCGAACGGACCGGTGAGGGCGACATTGCAGGCGCACTCGCGCGCGTGACTGGCCTGAGCGTTGTTGGCGGCGGCTTTGTGTATGTCCGTGGCCTTGGCGACCGCTACTCGCTGGCGTTACTTAACGGTTCTCCGCTGCCTAGCCCCGAACCGCTGAAGCGTGTTGTCCCGCTTGACCTGTTCCCGACCAGCGTTATCGCCTCGTCGCTTGTTCAAAAAACCTATTCGGCGAACTTCCCCGGTGAATTCGGCGGCGGCGTTATCAACCTGACCACCAAAGCTATCCCGCGCGAAACTTTCCTGACGATCGGCGGAGACGTGAGCGTCAATGGCGAAACCACGAATCAGCTTGGCTATACCTATTATGGCAGCTCGCAGGACTGGAGCGGTTTTGACAATGGCAATCGTGATCTGAAACCGGCACTGGCGGCCTATCTTGCCAGCGGCAACCGCATTAGTGCGGGTAATGTCAACACACAGGCAATTGCCGGCCAACTGGTTACCGGACGTAATGCCGTCATCCAACGCAACCGCAATCTTCCTGCAAATGGTTCGGCAAACGTCACGGGTGGGACCAATTTTGATATTGGTGATGATGCGACGATGGGCATACTTTTCAACGCGGGATACAGCAATAAATGGCGCACGCGTAACACGCTTCAGCAAACCGCCTCGACGCTTGACCTCAGCCAAAAAGAACTCGATTTTCAGCGTGTCATCACTGACAACCGGATTGTCGCAAATGGTCTGATTGGTTTTGGCATTGAAGCAGGTGAGCAGAAAGTTCGCTGGACCAATATATTTATCCGCGACACGTTGAAGCAGGCTCGGCTTGGCGTTGGTACGCGCCAAACCACTTCGCCTACCGCAACGCTGATGCAGCAGGACACCGCATGGTATGAGCGTCAGCTGGTCAATTCGCAACTGGTTGGCGAATTCAAATTGTCACCCGACGTTAACCTCAGCTTCCGCGTTGGCTATGCCAATTCAAAGCGTGAAGCCCCCGACGAGTTCAGCTTTGAATATTACCGCAGCAATCAGGCATCTGACCCGTTCGGTAATCTGTTTATCAACCGCTTGAATAACGGCCAACAGGGCAGCGCCGAAGTCAGCTATTCCTACCTTAATGAAAATCTGTGGTCGGGAAGCGTCGATCTGTCGTTCAAGATAACACCGGATATGACTGGGACAATCGGTTATGCCTATTCCGATACTTCGCGTCGTACGGAGCGACGGGACTTTCAGTTTGTTGCGCCTGGTGGCACGCCCGTTACATCGGCGCTGTTCCGTCCTGACTTCTTGTTGCAGCCCGACGTGATCGATTTCTACAATATTGCGCTGATCGATACCAACGAAGCCAATCCGGTTTTTGATGCAGGATTGCTGACCAATGCGGGCTACGCGCAGGTTCAGGCATTCATCACACCGGAAATCAGTCTGAATTTCGGTGTCCGTTATGAAACCGCCACACAAAGCGTAGTGCCGGTGCAGGTGTTTAACGTGCCGACTGCTTCACTTGCGTCGACGAACCTCAAACAAAGCTATTGGTTGCCTGCAGCAACGCTCACTTGGGACATTAACGACCAGATGAAGTTCCGGGTAAGCGGTTCAAAGACCATCGCCCGTCCACAGTTCCGGGAGTTGATTTTCCAGAATTATTACGACACTGACTCCAACCGTCTGTTCCGCGGTAACCCGTTGCTGACCGATAGCCAGTTGTACAACGCCGAAGCGCGTTATGAATGGTATTTCGACCGTGACCAGCGCTTTACCGTTGCCGGTTTCTTCAAACGACTTGATAAGCCAATCGAGTCTTTCTCTAGTTTTGACGATAACTCCGTCATTACCAGCTTCGCCAATGCACCAAAGGCTGACCTCTATGGCGTGGAAATCGAAACGCAGAAATATTTCGATCTGGGTGGCGAAGATGGCAGTGGGTTCTTTGGAACCCGCCGCGCTGTCGTAATTGCCAATTATACTTACACCCAGTCGAAAATCAGCGTTAAGGCAGGCGATTCTGTTGCGGTATTCAACTCGTCTTCAACCAGCGCGCTCGACTTTTTCACCAATGGTTCGCCATTGACCGGTCAGTCGGATCATTTGGTCAACCTGCAACTTGGCCTCGAAGATACCGAGCGGCTGTCGCAACAAACACTTTTACTGAGCTACGCGACCGAACGTGTCACCAGCCGCGGTGCATCGGGGCAGGTCGATATCAAGGAAAAGCCGGGTATCCAGCTCGACTTTGTTGCGCGTGAAGGCTTTACCGTCTGGGGCAAGGAAGCTGAACTGAAATTTGAAGCGCGCAACCTGACGAACACTAAATATCAGGAATTTCAGGAAAACGGCGATAACAAGATCTTTTATAACCGCTACAAACAAGGGATCAGCGCGTCGCTTGGTGTTGAAATCAATTTCTGACAGTTTCATCTCCCAAACTTACGGCAGCGAAAGACCTTCGCTGCCGTTATTTTTTCTAAGGCCGGTGATCTTGATGCACCATTGAGCGTCACTAAACTGTCATTTTAGCGTCATTTGAGAGTCACGCGACTGCCTTAGCCCCACATCAGATCAAGAATCATCGGGGCATTTTGTGATAATTTCGTTGGCAGACCGGGTTAGTATGGCGTTGGGCCGCGCCAGGACCGTGCCGTTAGCGCATCTGTTGATTGGAGTGCTTGCCTTATCGCTCGCGGCGCAAACTGCGCGCCTCTTCTGGGCAATTATTACCCCCGTTAGCCCGGTGGGCGGCTGGACGGCCCGCGCTGTCGATACCGTTCCGGTGGATGCCAGAGCAGCATTGTTTGCATCGTTCGATCCGTTTTTCCGGAACGACGTGGCGACCGACACCAGCAGCGTGACCGCGCTGAACCTGACATTGTTCGGCATCAGGGCCAACGCAAGTTCGGGCGGCGGTTCTGCCATCATCGCGGGCGAAGACGGAATCCAAGTGAGCTTTGCTGTTGGCGAGGAAGTCATGCCCGGCGTAACGCTCGATTCCGTAGCGTTCGATTATGTCGTCCTGTCACGCGGTGGAGTAAAGGAGTCGCTTTATATCGACCAGTCAGTCCCCGCCGAAACCGTTGATCCGTCTGCAACCGGGGTTAATCGCTCGGCGTCTGCGCCTGCGACCAATGGCGGGGCGCTCAACGCTGAAACGTTGCAAAAATCCATCGGCTTTGCTCCGCGTAATGAGGGCGGACGAGCGACCGGCTTTGTGCTTTCGCCGCGCGACGACGGTACAATACTGCGGATGGCCGGGTTCCAGCCGGGCGATGTTGTCGTTGCCGTTAATGACCGTCCGGTGTCCTCGGCTTCCGATATCGCCGCGCAGTTCCGCCCCGGCGCCAGATTAAGCATCGAAGTCGAACGCGGTGCGCAAAAAATTCCCATTGCCCTAAATTTGGAAACGCCGTGATCCAGAAATTTACGCTTCTCGCTGCTTGTGCGTCGCTAATATTAGCCGAGCCGATAGCCGCACAACATACGCTGAATGTGCGTGACGCTGATATTCGTGCGTTCGTGCAAGACGCGGCACGCGTGACCGGACAAACTTTCATTGTCGACGGTCGTGTAACCGGAAAAGTTTCGGTTGTGACCGACCGGCCATTAAGCCGTTCGGAATATTTCGAGGTGTTCCTCTCGACATTGCGCGCAAATGGCTTGGTTGCCATTCCCATTCGCGGTGGAGGATACAGAGTTCAACCTGCTGACGGAGCAGCCACCCAACCCACCCGGGTCGGCAGCGCACGTGCTGCGCCGAGCCAGTTCGTGACAGAGGTTTTCCGGTTGCGTTCAATAAACTCGGCCTCCGCAGTCGAAACATTGCGCCCGCTCGTCAGCCGCGAAGGATCGATCACTGCGAATAGTAACGCCAACAGTTTGGTGGTCGCTGACTATGCCGACAATATCCGCCGCATCCGCGACCTTATCCGGCAAATCGACCGCGATTCTGCGGCGACGCAAATCGTAACGCTGGATAATGCCGGCGCGCGGGAAATTGCTACAGCGCTGCAAGGCCTGGCGGGACAGGGTGGCGGCGAGGGTGCGCGCACCCCAGTCAGCGTGGTAGCAATTGATAGCAGCAATGCGATTGCCTTGCGCGGCGACCCGACTTCGGTAGCGCGCTTTGCAGCGATGGCTAAACAACTGGATGCGCGGGCGCAATCGGGCGCCGAAATCCGGGTCTATTGGCTCGATCATGCAAATGCTGAAACGCTGTTGGAA
>JBKJLZ010000270.1:0-5531 GCA_046596705.1 Sphingorhabdus sp.
GCGTCGTCAGGCTGCTCGGCTTTGGTAATCGGCCTGCCGACAACTAATATGCTTGCCCCATCATCGCGGGCCTGACGCGGTGTTACCGTGCGCTTTTGGTCAGCGCCATTTCCACCAGTAAGTCGTAAGCCTGGCACCACAAAAAAGCCGTCTTTCCAGCTCTTTCGGACTGCTTTCACTTCATGACCCGAGCACACTATCCCATCGAGCCCCGCTTCCTGTGCCAGCGCTGCCAGTCTCGCGACTTGGGCGTCAGGGGCATCCAAAACGCCCACCCGGTTCAGATCATGATCGTCCAGACTGGTGAGTACAGTTACTGCCACCACCTTGGTATGCGCGCCCGCCGCTGCCTTGGCATCCTCCATCATCGCGCGCCCGCCCGCTGCATGAATGGTGACGATGGCGGGTTCCAGCGCGTTAATCGCCTGCATCGCTTTCGCGACCGTGTTGGGGATGTCGTGCAACTTAAGATCAAGAAAAATCGGCAGGCCAAGTTTTGCAACGTCATGAACGCCGTGATGGCCATTGGCGCAAAAGAACTCGAGGCCCAATTTAACACCACCAACATGATGCTTAATCCGGTCAATCAGCGAGATAGCCTCGTCCAAATATGGCGTGTCGATCGCAACGTAGAGCGGGTTGCTCATATCGTATCCCCTGGCACATATGCAGGCGGCGGCGATATGGGGGGAGTTGTTGGGAATGTAACCGTGCGCTGATTACCTTCAAGCGAAATAATGCGACGCTTCATCCGCCACGCTATCGTCCGGTGGAATATATAGAGTGGGATGAAGCCGAGAATGAATGCTGCAATCACCAGCGCAGGCAATTTTGTGTCGAGTCTAAGTCCGCCCCACAGGCTGACCGATACCGGCACCCAATTGTTAATGGCAAACACTGTCAGGCCGACAATTAGTGTGACCCAGAGCAGTGTTTTCAAAAATTGCATCGCAGGTTAGCTCCAGCTTTTGTGTTATCGGTGCATCTTATGGCACAAATTCCGCTTTCGCTAGGGGATTAATCCCCGAACACGCGTGCGAAAATCGTGTCGATATGTTTGAAATGATAATCGAGATTGAAGCGGTCTTCAATTTCCGACGCGTTCATTTTTGCGGTTACGTCGGGGTCAGCCTTTAGCAGTTCCAACAACGACAATGCGCCGTCCGATTGCCATACTTTCATCGCGTTGCGCTGAACGATTGCATAGCTATCTTCGCGGCTTATGCCAGCCTGTGTTAGGGCCAACAAGACCCGCTGCGAATGGACAAGGCCGCCCATACGGTCGAGATTTTTCTGCATGCGTTCCGGATAGATCAACAGCTTTTCGATTACGCCGGTCAGACGACCAAGCGCGAAATCGAGCGTTATCGTCGCATCAGGGCCGATATAGCGTTCGACGGAGGAGTGGGAGATGTCGCGTTCGTGCCAAAGCGCCACATTCTCGAGCGCTGGCGTCACATAACCACGCACCATTCGGGCCAGGCCAGTCAGATTCTCGGTGAGGATAGGGTTGCGCTTGTGCGGCATAGCCGATGATCCCTTTTGGCCGGGCGAGAAATATTCCTCGGCCTCCAGCACTTCGGTACGCTGCAAATGCCTAACCTCGGTGGCAAGGCGTTCGATTGAAGACGCAATTACGCCCAAGGTCGCAAAATACATGGCATGGCGATCGCGCGGGATAACCTGAGTGGATACCGGCTCGACCGCGAGGCCCAGTTGGTAGGCAACGTGCGCCTCAACTCGCGGATCGATATTAGCAAATGTCCCAACCGCGCCTGAAATTGCGCAGGTTGCGATTTCGGCTCGTGCCGCGACCAACCTTTCGCGCCCACGTGCAAATTCGGCATAGGCTTGTGCGAGTTTCATTCCGAACGTCACGGGTTCGGCGTGGATGCCATGGCTTCGGCCGATGGTCGGTGTGAATTTGTGCTCAAGAGCGCGGATTTTGATTGCCGCGAGCAGTTTGTCGATGTCGGCAATCAGCAAATCGGTCGCCCGCGACAACTGCACAGCGAGGCAGGTGTCGAGCACGTCGGAAGACGTCATCCCCTGATGCATGAACCGCGCTTCTTCGCCCACCTGTTCGGCCACCCAAGTCAGAAATGCGATTACATCGTGCTTGGTCACCGCCTCGATTGCGTCGATTGCTGGCACGTCGATCTCGGGATTGGTGGCCCACCATTTCCACAACGCCTCGGCGGCCGACTTTGGCACGACGCCAAGCTCGGCCAAAGCATCGGTTGCATGCGCCTCAATCTCGAACCAGATCCTGAACCGCGCCTCTGGCTCCCAGATGGCGACCATATCGGGACGGGAATAGCGGGGGATCATTGGCGCAGCTTTCGGTGTGAGAGGAGTCGCTGCGCCGGTTAGCAGATGAAGCGCAAAACAAAAAGGGCGGCAAAACTGGCCGCCCCTTCGTTAATCCTTTGAGCAATCCTTAGAAATCGACGCTGACCCGACCATAAAGGAACCGGCCACTAAATCCGAAAGGTGATTGCGAACTATAAGGCAGGAACGCGGTGTTCAACCCGAAGTTAAAACCGCCGACTGTCCCAAAGGGGAGACGGTCAGGATACTCGTCGAGAAGGTTGTTCGCACCCACTGCCAAACTAATATTTTCCGTAGGCTTGAACCGCAGCTCCAAATCGACAACCCATTTCGGCGACAAGGTGAGATCGCCCGGCGCGGCGCCTTGCGCAATGGTGATGTCGTTTGACGGACCGGGCAAGAACACTTTGCCAAACCGATTTGCGTTTGCAGTCAGGCCGAAATTATCGATATCCCAGGACAGGCCCAGATTGATCTTGTCGCTAGGCTGGCCATCGGTGAGACGAAGCGATTCAGGACGGGCGAATAAACGCTGTGCTGTGAATCCACTAAATACCCGGCGGTCGGTAATTTTGGTATTATTGATGTTCAACCCCGCGTTCAGGCGAAGCTTGCCCAATCCAAAATCGGGAACTCGGTAGCTGGCAACAACGTCGATCCCTTGCGTCTTGGTATCTATTCCGTTGACGAAGAAGCGAGCAGATGTGCCCACAACACCTGCGGCATTCAAAATTGCGACCACATCGGCGCCCTGAAGATTTTCGGTCAAGGTGATACGGTCTTTGATTTTGATATTGTAGTAATCGACGGTTACATTCAATCCGGAGAACATCGAGAACGTCACACCAGCGCCAAAGTTTAACGATTTCTCGGCATCCAGCGGCTGTGAACCAAGTGCAACCGCAATCGGCGAGCTAACTGGAAATGTCCCAATTTCAATCAGCTGCCCGTTGACATTGTTCGTCGACGTCGTTGAAAAAAATTGTTGGGCAAGTCCTGGTGCGCGAAACCCGGTTGATATTGACCCACGCAAGGCAAGACCCTCAATCGGCTCCAACCTCGCGGCCACTTTGCCGTTCACAGTGTTGCCGAAGTCAGAGAAATGTTCGAACCGACCTGCTGCTTGAACGTTAAACGCATCGCTAAGATCGGTATCGAGTTCGATATATCCGGCGTAACTATCCCGCGATTGGTCAATCGCCGTGCGCGGACTAAATCCTGGAAACACCTGCGCGCCAGGCGCTCCGACCGCTACGCCAGCGGGCAAGTTAGCGGCAAATGCGAACGGCCCTGCGACATAACTTTGAAGTTCACCGGCGCGGATCTTATAATTTTCGTTGCGATATTCAGCACCTAAGGCGAGCGAAATCGGATTTGCCAGACCTAGTTCCAAATCTCGACGAACATCAAGATTCACTGCTGTTTGGCCAGAGCGTAGACCGCCTGCATCGAACTTGCGAGCGCTGACTAGCCCGCCCAACGAAACGTTGAAGCTGTTCTCGATCGAATAGTCGAGACGGTTTGAGCCATATACGACTGACAGGTCGGCGTCCCAGCCGCTCACTTCGCCTCGTAAGCCAACAGCGGCCGAAATGTCGTTAATATTGGTATTGATAAGCGGGAGGAACCCGTCCGGGTAAAACGGTACCGAGCCGTTCCGGTTAGCAGCAAAGTCACGGTTCCGGGCATCGAGTGCTCGGCGATAAAAACCGGCACCATTTGCGTCACGCACGCCGTAGCTGCCAAAGTAATAAAGCTCGATAGCTTCCGACAACTGAGTTCCGGCGTTGATAAAGAAGTTGAAATCCTTGGACTCTCCGTCACCAAAACGGTGGCTGAACCGGTTAAATGTCAGTTCGCGCGGGTCGTTCAGCCCCGCGTATTGACGACGGATGTCTGCACCAGAGCGATTGGTCGGGCTGCGATCTTTATACTCGGCGGTAAAATTGAGATAGCTGCCGTCGCCTACAGGCAGTCCAATATTTGTCGCCAAAGTATAAGTTTCGCCATCGCGGCGTTTCCGGTCGCTGGTGGACAATGTTACCGTCGGGTCACCGGTAGCAGTGGTTGGTTGGGTAACACCTGTTACATCACCGACACCTTCCATCGACGTTATGTATTTTCCGTAGCTTATCTGCGCTTTGCCGCCCTCACGCTTTTTAAGTTGAATGTTGATTACGCCGGCAATCGCGTCAGAACCATAGAGCGATGATGCACCGTCGCGCAAAACTTCGATTCGATCGATCGCGATTGGCGGGATGGTATTCATATCAACACCTGCCGAGCCCCGGCCAACTGAACCGTTAAGGTTTAGCAGCGACGACAGATGGCGGCGTTTGCCATTCACCAGAACCAACACTTGATCGGGCGATAGACCGCGTAAGGTCGCTGGGCGCAACGAATCTGTACCGTCAGTTAGCGAAGGCTGAGGAAAATTGAATGATGGAACGAGGTTGTTGAGCAACCGGTTTGTTTCGGTTGTGCCACTATTCTCCAGAGCTTCTGACGAAATGATGTCAATCGGAACCGGGCTGTCAGCAACGGTTCGGTCGGTGCGACGGGTGCCGGTCACGATGATTGCGTCTTGAGGCGACGTGCTTTCGTCGGCCTGTGGTTCACCCTGCGCAAATGCTGGCGATGTGGCGGCGAGCGTCAGTGCGCTGGCCGACACGGACATCGCGAACGCGGAAATAAGCTTGTGCTTGGTCATCGTGCTTCCCCAATTTTGAAACTTTATTATGTACCGGTACATTATTTTGGCACTATCGCTATGGGTTTGCTAGAGGTCGGGCAATATTCCAGAAATTTTTCAGTTACATTGTGTCTTTATTGCAACGCAGCATGATTTCGTCTTGCTAATAAGCTGTGGATTGCTGAAATCCGCACTTTGCGCAGGTTGGATCGCCCGCTATCGGGGCTGCAATGCCCGACACCATCGACACCACGCCTGAGGATCCTTTCGACGCAATTGTTGATGCTCCGTTCGATGCTGCGCTATCGGAGCGGTACCTGATCTATGCGATGTCGACGATTACTGCTCGATCGCTGCCCGATTTGCGCGATGGCCTAAAGCCCGTTCACCGTCGGTTATTGTGGGCGATGCGGCTTCTCAAACTTGACCCGTCGCAGGGCTACAAGAAATGCGCGCGCGTTGTCGGCGACGTCATCGGTAAATATCACCCGCATGGCGATCAGTCGGT
>JBKJLZ010000132.1:0-3428 GCA_046596705.1 Sphingorhabdus sp.
TGGGGGCGGGCGAATATTGGCCGGTAAATTCGCTCGACAATGCAGGGTTACCGACCTTATTCTCGAAGGTAGCAAAGGCCGTAATGGCGCGAGGAGAGCGATAATGGAATTTGAAGCGATTGATCGGGATATGCTGGCGCGGCGCAGTTTTCTTGCGCTGGGCGCGAGACTGACCGCGGCAGGAGCTGCAACTGCGTTTATTCCGGCGGCGGTCTGGGCGCGAACGGCAAACGCTTATCCAACCATTACTGCTCAGTTCCAAAGCTTTGTATCGACGGGAAAGCTGGCCGGGATGCTGGCAGCAATCGGCCATGGTACGGCAGCACCAGATTTAGTGGCAGCGGGTACAATCGCACAGGGCAACGCGACGCCGGTGGATCTCGACACCTTATGGCGGGTATACTCGATGACCAAGCCTATTGCGGGTATGGCTGCGATGATATTGGTCGGCGACGGCAAGATGAAGCTCGATCAACCAATTGCAGATTTTTTGCCGCAGTTCGCAAATATGACGGTGTTGACCGATCCGGCTAACAGTTTGGCTGCAGTTCCGGCAAAGACGCAGATTAGCGTTCGCCATTTGCTTACGCATACTGCTGGATTGGGCTACTCGATCATTACCAAAGGGCCGCTGCTTAAAGCCTATCTCGATAACGGTATCACGCCAGGCATCGTAAGCCGCTTTCCTATACCAGGTGCGCCGCCGAGCGCACCGACACCCGACTTGAAGACGTTTGCGGAGCGTTTGGCGAAATTGCCTTTGATCGCCGAACCGGGCACGAAATGGAGTTATTCGATTTCGCTCGACCTTTTGGGGCGCGTGATCGAGGCCGCAAGCGGCTTGGAATTTGAAGCGTTCCTAAAAGCGCGAATTTTCGACCCGCTGAAAATGAGCAGTACCTTTTTCCAAGTGCCTGCGTCCGAAACTAAACGTTTTGTGACAAACTATGCGCCGATCAACGGCGTTTTATTCCCGATTGATCCGGCAGTGACGAGCATCTATCTTGATAAACCGGCCTTTGCTTTTGGCGGTGCCGGATTGGTATGCTCGGCCCGCGACTATGACCGGTTCCTGTCGATGCTGCTGAACGGTGGGGCGCTTGACGGTGTAAGGATCATGTCGCCCGAGACTGCTGCACTGGGCATGTCGAACCTGTTGCCAGAGGGCATAGATATGAAAGGCACGTTTGCCGAGGGTGCCGGATTTGGCGCAGGCGGCCGTGTCGGGCTTGGTGCGCAAGCTGGCACATTTGGATGGGGCGGTGCCGCCGGCACTGTCGGCTTTGTCGATACGAAACGTAAAATCCGCGCGACCGGAATGGCGCAGTATATGCCAAGCGACGTCTATCCGATTCACGCCGAATTCGGCAAGTGGGTGCTGGCCGACGTGGACAAAGCGGCCTGAACCAAATGATACCACCCGGTTTCACCGGCTCACCGCTGGATCGCGCCGACCGCGTGCGAAACGACGTAGAGGCTTATGGCGTGCTGCTTAGAGATTGGCGGGCGCGGGTGCTTGGACTCGACGGGCTCGATCCGGTGCTGGCTTCGGAAGGCGGACTGACATGGCTATCACTCGCCCATATTGCGGATAATGCAGAACTTATCCTGCTGGGCCTTGCCGACGGCAAGCCACATTTCGTGCCATTGGTCGATACCGTTGGGGACGCATTCAGGTCACCTGCAATGTGGCGCGCGCTTACCTTGCTTCCGGCAGAAGACGCCGCCATTTACGGCACAGCGCGTAGTCTAATCGAATGGCACAATGCTCACCGATTTTGCGGGAAATGCGGTCAAAGCACGACGTTGTTCCGTGCCGGATGGGGTCGCAAATGTGATAACTGCAACACCGAACATTTTCCGCGCACCGACCCGGTTGTGATCATGCTAGCGGAGTATGAAGGCAAAGCATTGTTAGGTCGCCAGTCGCGCTTCCCGCCGGGTAATTACTCAGCGCTTGCCGGTTTTCTCGAACCTGGCGAAAGTATCGAAGAAGCCGTGCGCCGCGAAATCTGGGAAGAATCGGGCGTCACATGCGGAGCCGTACGCTATGTAACCAGCCAGCCTTGGCCGTTCGGCGGATCGCAGTTGATGATCGCCTGCGTTGCCAATGCAGAAGGCGACGAAATCACGCTAGATACCAACGAGTTGGAAGACGCGATGTGGGTGACCAAAGATGAGGCGCGCGCCGCACTCGGCAATGATCACGGACGGCGGTTCAACGCCCCGCCGCCTTTTGCCATCGCTCACAGCCTGCTTCGCCATTGGGTAACCGACTGATGACCGAGGCCATCCTCTTGCGCATCGACATCGTATCGGACGTCGTCTGTCCATGGTGCATCATCGGGTATAAGCAGGTTGAGAAAGCGTTGACCCTGCTAGATACGCCCGTCGATGCCGAGTATTGGTGGCATCCGTTCGAACTCAACACAAACATGCCGTCCGAAGGGCAGGATGTTGTTGAGCATATCGCGCAAAAATATGGCAACACTCCTGAACAGAGCAAGGCCAACCGGCAACGGCTGGCAGAAATCGGTTCAGGATTGGGCTTTGAATTCGGACAGCATGAAAACCGCCGGATCTACAATACTTTCAAGGCGCATAAGCTGCTTCACATAACAGGGCATGAGCAAGGTTGGCGAAAGCAGACCGAATTGAAGCTGGCGTTATTTGTCGCCTATTTCCAACTCAACCGCGATGTGAGCGACGAAGCGGTATTGCTCGATGTAGCGCAATCGGTTGGTTTGGATGGCGACGCGTGTAAGGCATGGCTCGCTGACACTTCCCTCACCGAAACAGTTCGCGCAGAACAAGCCCGCTGGCTTGACCAAAACATCACAGGTGTCCCTGCAATCATTTTCGACGGACGCTTCATGGTGCCGGGTGCGCAAAGCGCTGAAACTTTTGCCGACGTCATCGGCAAGGTTTTAGCCAAGCGCGCTGTTGGCTAAACCAGGCCCATCTTCATTAGCTCACCCAGCATCTTTGGCGACATTTCGTCGCGGCCGTCGGCTTCATCAGAGCCTAGGTCAGGCGGGGCGTTGGCTTCTTCGAGATAGCGCCAGCCTTGGTGAGCGCGTTTGGGGATTGAGCGTACAGGAATAAGGCGAGGTTCCAATCTGATCCAGTATCGGCCCGCTCCGTTCTCCATGAACCCGATAATCGGGCTACGACCGATGATGATATGGGCGTGAATCCAAAATAGCGAACCGCCTGTCATTTCTTCGATGCGCTTAGGCAGATAGCGCGTGGTCAATCGCACTTCGCCATCGGTGGCATAGGATTCCAACCGCGAGCGCAAATGCGCCGCCCCCTGTGCCCCAAAGGCAATTTTGGTCATGTTGAGCGGCATTGATCTTATGTGGATGCGAAGCGGTTATCCTGCAAGGCCGCTGAACACTGCTAGTCCCAGAAAAATCAGGAAGCCC
>JBKJLZ010000233.1:0-3329 GCA_046596705.1 Sphingorhabdus sp.
CGAACGGAAAAGTTGGTTTTCTCGAAAGGCGAAGGCTTCTAAGGCCACCCGATGACCACGAGATTCCAGTTCGAAATCACCGCCACCGATGGCAAAGCGCGCACTGGCAAGATCGCCATGCTGCGCGGCGACATTCGGACACCGGCCTTCATGCCGGTCGGCACGGCTGCGACCGTCAAGGCAATGCGCCCGGCCGAGGTGCGTGCGACAGGCGCGGATATCATACTTGGCAATACCTATCACCTGATGCTTCGGCCCGGTGCAGAGCGCGTTGCACGGCTTGGCGGATTGCACAAGTTCTCCGGCTGGGACCGGCCTATACTTACTGACAGCGGAGGTTATCAGGTAATGAGCCTGTCCGCGCTTCGCAAAATTACCGAAGAGGGTGTGTCGTTCCAGAGCCATCTCGACGGGTCGAAACATATGCTATCACCGGAACGCTCGATGGAAATCCAGCGGCTGTTAGGTTCGGATATCGTCATGGCGTTCGACGAGTGTCCAGCGAACGGCGTCTCGCGCGACGAAGCAATCAAGTCAATGGAGCTATCGATGCGCTGGGCCAAACGCTCTCGCGACGCGTTCAATGCAGGTGGCGAGCATGCAGCGAGCGCAGCGTTGTTCGGGATCCAGCAAGGGTCGCTTGACGAGGAACTGCGCAAACGCTCGGCCGACGCGCTGATCGACATCAGCTTTGACGGATATGCAGTCGGAGGCCTGGCGGTGGGCGAGGGCCAGGAAGCGATGTTCGGCTGCCTCGATTATGCGCCTGACCAACTCCCCGCCGACCGCCCACGGTATCTGATGGGCGTGGGCAAGCCCGACGATCTGGTCGGCGCGGTCGAACGCGGGATAGATATGTTCGACTGTGTGCTACCGACGCGGTCGGGCCGGAACGGCCAGGCTTTTACCCACAACGGCGCGATTAATATGCGCAACGCAAAATTCGCCGAGGATCAGGGTCCGATCGACGAACGCTGCACTTGCCCGGTATGCGGTACATGGACGCGGGCTTATGTCCATCATCTCGTGCGCTCGGGCGAGATATTGGGGGCGATGCTGATGACGCAGCATAATCTGCATTATTACCAGATGCTGATGGCGGATATGCGTGAGGCGATATCGGAACGGCGGTTTGCCAGCTTTACTTCCGATTTCCGGCGTGATTATCTCGGCGCATGATTCCAACCTTTCTCGACGGAACGGTGCATGAGGCGCAGGACGATTTGCGCAAGGCAATAGCGCTAAACCCGGTAGTATTCGACCTGTGGCAAAAGCTGACCCCGCTTGGCCGCAACGAATTCATCTGCTGGGTCGAAGATGCCAAACAGGCCGCCACCCGCCAACGCCGGATCCAGCGCACCGGGGAAGAATTGCTCGAAGGCAAGAAACGGCCATGTTGCTGGGCCGGCTGCATCCACCGCACGGACAAGGCGCCGAGCCGCTGGCAGCAGGATGTTCTGATTGACAAGAAGCGCAGTTGATTTGTCGACGATCGCAGATGCTCTGTTGCGCGCGCAAGCGAACAGCCCATTTCTTGCGGGTCTGATAGAACGCAATCCCGACCTAATGCCGTCCATCGAAACGGGTGATTTCGAAACGGCAATCGCCAGTGCGCTTGCCCGCACATCGGACAAGGTCGGCACAACGCTGCGCAAACAGAGACAGGGAGTTGCACTGGTCACCGCCATTGCCGATCTGGCTGGCGTCTGGGATTTGACTCAAGTCACCCACATCCTTTCCGACTTTGCCGACCATGCGCTCGACCAAGCAATCGCCGCTGCTATCGAGGAGCGCATGCCGGGCGCGCCCGCCCAAGGGTTTGCCGTCATCGCCCTCGGCAAGCACGGCGGGCGTGAGCTCAATTACTCTTCGGACATCGATCCGATTTTCCTGTTCGACCCTGAAACGCTGCCCCACCGCGAGCGTGACGATGTGGCCGAAGCGGCGGTGCGTTACGGGCGTCGGGTGATCGAACTGCTGTCCGCGTTAGACGAGCATGGCTATGTGTTTAGGGTCGATATGCGACTTCGGCCCTCGCCCGAGGTCAGCCCGATTGTCCTCCCGATCGAAGCGGCAATTAGCTATTACGAATCGAGCGCGCTGGCGTGGGAGCAAGCCGCCTTCATCCGTTCCCGCGTTTGCGCTGGCGACCGGACGCTTGGCGATTATTTCCTCAACGCCATCAAGCCGTTTATCTGGCGCAAGTCGCTCGATTTCGGGCAGCTTAAAAACATAACGGCAATGACCGGACAGATCCGCGCTGCTTACAGCAAAGGCCAGCGACTCGGTCCCGGCTTCGATGTCAAACGCGGCCACGGAGGCATTCGCGAATGTGAGTTTTTCGCGCAAGCGCATCAGCTGATCCACGGCGGTCGAGATGTGGCTCTCCGCGTCGCCGATACCCGCAAAGCGCTGGCGATTTTGGGCAAGGCCGGATGGATCAAGACCAGCGAGGTCGAAACACTGACTAGATCTTACGAAATACTGCGAACAGTCGAGCATCGCTTGCAAATGCACGATGACCGGCAAACGCATGAAATCCCAGCAAATCCGGAAATCGCGAACGCAGTAGCGCGACTGCATGGTCTGACGAATAGTGATGCTTTGCTGGAATTGCTGCGACCAGTCACTGCCGAAGTCGCGGCAATTTACGACAGGATGGTTGACGACAACGGGACTGGAGGGCCGCGCTTGGGCGGTGACGGTCTGCCGTTGGAAGAGCAACTCCGTGACCTGGGTTTTGCCGACCCCGCCCCCGTCATGCAGCGTATAAAGCGATGGCGCAGCGGAAAAGTCCGGTCGATCCGTAGTCAATCGGCATGCGAAGCGTTCGAGGAAGTTTTACCATCCATAATGGCGGCACTTGCGCAGGCGCCGGACCCTGCGCAGGCGCTCGCTCAGTTCGACAATATGATCGAAACCATGTCGAGTGCAATCAACGTGTTTCGGCTATTGGAAGCGCGGCCCGCCTTGTTGCAACTGGTTGCCGACATCCTCAGCTATGCGCCAACCTTGGCTGAAGCGCTGGGACGCAACAGCGAGTATCTCGACGCATTGATCGACAGCAGTGCATTGGATTTGCCGGGCGATATAATGACATTGGTCGCCGCCATCGACGCCCGAACACGAGAGGCCGATTACCAGTCGTTGCTTGACATCGTCCGCGTCTTTGTCGGTGAAAAACGGTTTGCCTTGGGGGTGCAGTTGATCGAAGGCCGAAGCGACGCATTGGCGATTGCCCAAAGCTACGCTCATTTGGCAGAGGCGGCGCTTCAAGTCCTGACCGCTGCGACGATCGCCGAATTCGAGAAAACCCACGGTAAGGTCCC
>JBKJLZ010000228.1:0-2533 GCA_046596705.1 Sphingorhabdus sp.
GGACAGCCTTGATTATCAGGAAGTGTTCGGCAAACGGCATGGCATCGGTATAGGCATACTAGATTTGCTAAGGCGCGAGCAAATCGAAACTGCGTTCCCAACCCAGACAGCTTATACCGCTGCACCCGACGGCACACTTATAATGCCCTATCCGCCCGCTGCACGAGAAGCCGCTAAAAATTTGAAAGGCAGCGATTCGCTGCCCCGTACGAACAGCACGCAAAGCATGCCGTAAGGGCAAACACGCAGGGCTTGTATTGGTCCGCTGAACGCGGCACGATAGACGCAAATCAGGCAATCAGGAGGATTCTCACATGGCAGCAATTAGCCCCGCCGAACTGGCAACCAAAGTCGGCGAGAATATCGGCGTTTCGGAATGGATTTTGGTCAATCAGGAAATGATCAACAAATTCGCCGATGCAACCGGCGACCATCAGTTCATTCATATCAACGAAGAAATGGCCAAAATGACTCCGTTTGGCGGGACGATTGCCCACGGCTTCCTGACGCTTTCGCTGTTTCCGGTGATGAGCGCAAAGTCAGACTGTCCAAAAGTCGAAGGCGTCAAAATGGGTGTCAACTACGGCGGTAACAAAACGCGATTCCTCTCGCCTGTCCGCTCGGGCAAACGCGTGCGCGGCCACTTCAAGCTTTTGGAGTTGGTCGAAAAGCGTCCCGGACAGTGGCAACAGACACTTGAATTTACCGTAGAGATCGAAGGTGAGGAAAAGCCTGCTTTGACCGCCGAATGGATTAGCCAGTTTTTCGTTTAAGCATTACAAGGAACCACTATCATGCGTGACGCAGTCATCGTTTCCACCGCCCGTACCGCCATCGGCAAAGCCTATCGCGGCGGGTTCAACTCAACATCTGGCCCGACTTTGGGTAGCTATTCTTTAAAGGCCGCTGTCGAGCGGGCCGGGATTGACGGCGGCGAAGTAGACGATGTGCTATGGGGCTCAGCGCTCCAACAAGGTACTCAGGCCGGCAATCTTGCGCGTCAAGTTGCGCTCCGTGCTGGCCTTCCAACTACAACGTCGGGCATGACGATGGACCGGCAGTGTTCGTCTGGCCTGATGTCAATTGCGACCGCCGCCAAGCACATTATTGTCGACAATGTCGATGTCATGGCTGCTGGTGGCCAGGAATCGATTTCCCTCGTCCAGACCAAGGAAATGCGCGTCGCCCCTGACCGCGATCTGATTGCAATGCACGGCAACATTTACATGCCAATGCTGCAAACCGCTGAAGTCGTCGCGAAGCGCTACGGCATTAGCCGCGATGCGATGGATGAATATGCACTACAATCGCAACAGCGCACCGCCGCTGCGCAGGCCGCTGGCAAGTTCGACGACGAAATTATATCGGTCACCACAATGATGAACGTGACCAATAAGGAAACCGGCGAAGTCACTGAAAAGGAAGTGACCATCGCCAAGGATGAGGGCAACCGCGCCGATACGCAGCTTGCTGGTTTGCAAGGCCTGCAACCTGTGCTCGGTCCTGACATGACAATTACTGCAGGCAATGCGAGCCAGTTGTCCGACGGTTCCTCGGCTAGCGTGCTGATGGAAGCCAAGGTTGCCGAGAAAAAGGGCCTTAGCCCGCTGGGCCGTTATGTTGGCATGGCGGTTGCGGGTACAGAACCCGACGAAATGGGCATTGGTCCCGTCTTCGCTATCCCGAAATTGCTAGCACGCTTTGGCCTGAGCGTCGATGATATCGGTATCTGGGAACTGAACGAAGCGTTTGCGGTACAGGTAATTTATTGCCGCGATAAATTGGGCATTCCCAACGAATTGCTCAACGTAAACGGTGGCTCGATCTCGATTGGCCATCCATATGGCATGACCGGCGCTCGTTGCACCGGCCACGCGTTGATCGAAGGAAAACGGCGCGGCGCGAAATACGGCGTCGTCACGATGTGCGTCGGCGGCGGCATGGGCGCGGCTGGGCTGTTCGAGATTTTCTAAAAGGAACTCTCCTGCCATTTCGTCGTTTCCTGTGGTGAACCATCAGGAGACGCGAAATGAGCAACGATCATGAAATTAAAGAAAAGTTCTGGAAAGCGCTGAAGTCGGACATGACGATGTTCCTCGGGCTTGCTGAGGGCGAGGACGGCCACGCGCGGCCAATGACTGCGCAACTTGATGACGAAGGTCAGGACGGCAACAATTACAAAGGCCCCATCTGGTTTTTTACATCGACCGACAGTAGTCTGTATCAGCAAATCACAACTGGCTCGCGCGCAACCGCGCATTTCGTATCAAAAGGCCACGATGTTTGGGCGACTGTCCATGGCGGCCTTTCGCAATCGCACGACTGCGCGGTCATTGACCGGCTGTGGAACCGTTTCGTTGCAGCCTGGTACGAAGGCGGGAAGGATGATCCCAAACTCGCGCTGATCAGGCTTGACCCCGAAAATGCGGAAATCTGGATTGACGCGTCTAGCATCGTTGCTGGCATCAAGATGCTGATCGGTATCGATCCGAAAGAAGATTATAAAGACAAGGTCGCCGAAGTCGCACTTTGA
>JBKJLZ010000312.1:0-12151 GCA_046596705.1 Sphingorhabdus sp.
GTGGCCGGTGTTGTTATTGGCATTTTCGTCGCAGTTTTTTGGTCAAGGGTGCCTGACCTACGCGCTGCCGCATTTCAGCCCGTTAGTGATTGGCCTGGCGCTTCTTTTGCAACCGGCGCTGTCGGCGGCTGCGGGTTGGATTGCATTCGGCGAGATACTGAGCGCGCTCGATATCTTCGGTGGAGCGATGGTAATGGCGGCGCTGGTGCTGGTACGCAAGTAATAGGTCTTTTCTTGAGGTGACCTTGTCCCTATATTCCAATTATGCCCGCTCAACCGCTCCGCACCGATCCAACATTGGATGAAATTCGTTCGGCACTTGCGCCAGCGATTGGCCGCAACGCGGCGTTCGATGGTTGGAGCGCGGCTGCGGTGTTAGCTGCTGCCCAAGAAATCGGCGTCGATGCCGAAGTAGCGCAACTTGCCTATAAAGGCGACGCGATGGCAATGATCGACGGCTGGATTGATAGCGTCGATCAAGAGGTTGCACACCGCTTACCGCCGGAAAAACTGAACGCGATGAAAATACGTGAGCGGATTACCGCCTTGCTCGCGACGCGGATGGAGATCATGGCACCCGACCGCGAGGCGCTTCGCCGGGCGATGGGCGTGATGGCAATGCCGCAGAATCTGGCGAGCGCGGCAAAAATCGGTTGGCGAACCGCTGACCGCAACTGGCGACTTGCCGGGGATACGGCTACCGACTTTAACCATTATACCAAGCGAATTACGCTGTCGGCGGTTTATGGAAGTTTGCTTGTCGTTTTCGTCAATGACGACAGTGAGGATTTTGCCGACGCCCGCGCCTTTCTTGATCGCCGGATCGACAATGTGATGCAGTTCGAAAAAGCCAAAGCGCAGGCCAAAGCGCGCAATGAATATCTGCCCAGCTTTTCGCGATTTGTCGGACGTTTGCGCTACCCGCCGCGCTAAGGAACGTCGCGCTTGATGTTATTGCGAATCGGTTGCAAAGAGACGCGGTGCAGCTCGACCAACTTCCCTTGAACAAACATGCTACGGTGTGCGCCATCGACTGGGCCGCAATGCCCGATAGCGAAGGTCACCGTTTACGGTCGCTCGGGCTTGAGGAAGGCGTCGGGATCGAGGCGCTGCACAAAGGCATTTTGCTGTGGAGAGACCCGATAGCTGTCCGCGTCGGACGGATGACAATCGCGCTCCGGCGTAAAGTAGCAGCAGCGATAACCTGTGAGTTGCCAAGATGACCGAGGCAATGCCGCTGGTCGCGCTGGTGGGCAACCCCAATGCAGGCAAAAGCGCATTGTTCAATGCACTGACCGGCGCGCGCCAGAAAATCGCCAATTATCCCGGCGTCACCGTCGAGCGAAAAAGCGGGCGCATCGCATTATCTGATGGCCGCCCGGTCGAGTTGGTCGATTTACCCGGCGCTTATAGTCTTTCGCCCGATAGTCTTGATGAAGCCGTTACCCGCGACGTGGTCCTCGGCAAGCTCGAAGGCCACCGACGCCCAGATGTTCTGATTATCGTGGTCGATGCTGGCAATCTCGATAATCATCTGCGCTTCACTCTGGAACTGATTTCACTTGGACTTCCGGTGGTCGTCGCGCTGAATATGATCGATCTCGCAACGCGGGACGGTCTGGAGCTGAACGTACAGAAACTGTCTTCCGAGCTGGGGGTACCGGTGGTGCCGACCGTCGCTGTTCGCAAGCGTGGGCTGGATGTTCTGATCGAGACGCTGGAGCCGCAGTTGCGGATAAAGCCGGTGGAAGCGTCGCCATTGCAAGAGCGAAAAATCCTGACGGCAAGAGCGCACACAATAGCCAAGTCGGTAATCATCAAGGAAACCGCGACGCGGCAATGGACCAGAACGCTCGACAAGGTTCTGCTACATCCCGTGGCTGGACCGTTGATCCTGTTCGGGCTTCTGTTTGTGATGTTCCAATCGGTCTTTGCTTGGTCGGAGGCGCCGATTGGCTGGATTGAAACGGGCATTACTGCGCTGTCCGACTTCGTCTCTGCAAACTTGCCGCAAGGCTTTATCCGGTCGTTTCTGATCGAGGGCGTTCTCGCCGGGGTAGGTTCGGTCATTGTTTTCCTGCCGCAGATTTTGATCCTTTTCCTTTTTATCCTGATCCTTGAAGCGACTGGCTATATGACGCGCGCTGCCTTCGTCATGGACCGGATGATGGCGAGTGTCGGTTTATCGGGGCATAGCTTCATTCCGCTGCTGTCGTCCTTTGCCTGCGCTATTCCGGGCATTATGGCGACCCGAACGATCATGGATCAGAAAGACCGGCTGACAACGATCCTGATCGCACCTCTGATGACCTGCTCTGCGCGCTTGCCAGTTTACACAGTAATTATCGGCGCGTTCATTCCGGCAACGTCGATTGGCCCTGGCGTTGGCTTGCAAGGAACGGTTTTGTTCGGGCTTTACATCGCAGGAATAGTCGGCGCGATGGTCGCTGCCTTGTTCCTGCGGCGTACCGTGGCAAAAGGCAGCAACAGCAGCTTTCTTATCGAAATGCCGCGTTACCAATTGCCGCTCATCCGCGATATTGCCATCGGCCTGTGGCAACGCGCATGGGTGTTTCTGCGCCGTGCGGGCACAATCATTTTTGCCTCGACGATTATCCTATGGGTGCTGTTGAGCTTTCCCAAAGTTCCGGTCGGCAGCGACATGACGCAAAGCGAATATTCGGTGGCAGGGCGGATTGCATCGGGTCTTGCAGTGGTGACTCAACCAATTGGTTTTAACGACCGGATAGCACTCGCACTCATTCCGGCGATGGCGGCGCGCGAAGTTGCTGTGGCTGCGCTCGCCACAGCCTATTCGGTTGATGCGGGAGATGATGATGCGACTGCCATGGCTTTGGGCGACCGGTTGGCTGGCCAATGGTCATTGGCGACTGCGCTTGCCTTCCTCGCCTGGTTCGTTTTCGCACCACAATGTATTTCGACCATCGCGGTTGCAAAGCGTGAAACTAACGGATGGAAATGGCCGATATTCATGGTCGTTTATCTTTTTGCTCTGGCCTATGTGGCGGCGGGCATAACCTATTGGACAGCGCGTTCCTTCGGCTTATAGCAAGCGACCAAATCATCAGAAGTTAGAGGTCAGAGATATGGCGGGCAGCGTCAATAAAGTCATCATAGTCGGCAATCTGGGTGCAGACCCCGAGGTCAAATCATTTCAGAATGGCGGACGAGTATGCAATTTGCGGATAGCGACGTCCGAAGACTGGAAAGACAAGAATACCGGCGAGAAGAAAGAGCGTACCGAGTGGCATCAGGTCGTGCTTTCGACCGATGGCCTGGTCGGTGTCGCCGAACGCTACCTGCGTAAAGGATCCAAGGTCTATATTGAGGGCCAGCTCCAAACCCGCAAATGGCAGGATGCTTCGGGCAATGATCGCTACACGACAGAAATTCGCGTTGGCGGTTTTGATGGCAAGCTGGTGATGCTCGACGGTGCAAAGGGCGGCTCAGGCGGAGGCTCTGGTGATGGATGGACCGGCGGTAGTTCACCGGGTGGGGGTGCTCCAGCTGGCGGTGGCGGCCAATCGGGCAACAACTGGAGCGGCGGGTCATCGGGCTTTGGCGGTGGCGATTTCGACAATGATCTGGACGACGACGTACCGTTCTGATTCCGGTAACCGCATAACTATCTAACGCGAACAGGGGTCATGATGAAAAAAGCACTTCTGGTCCTGATACTGGTCGGCGCGATTGCTGCTTATTTCCTGTTCGATCTGGGCCAATATCTCAGCCTTGAAAGTTTCAAGGCGCGGCAAGCGGAAATTGTTGCCGCGAAAGACGCCAATCCGCTGTTTTACGTTGCCGGCTTTTTTCTGCTCTATGTCGCGGTTACCGGGCTTTCGATTCCGGGGGCGGCGATCATGACTCTTGTCGCGGGCGCATTGTTTGGCCTGGTCTTGGGTACCGTAATAGTTTCGTTTGCGTCGACCATCGGTGCCACTCTGGCATTTCTAAGTTCGCGCTATTTGCTGCGCGATTGGGTGCAGAGCAAATTCGGTGAGCGGCTACGCGCAATTGACGACGGCTTGGCGAAGGACGGCGCTTTCTATCTGTTTACGCTACGTCTCATTCCGGTGTTTCCGTTCTTTGTCATCAACCTGCTGATGGGTCTAACGCGGATCAAGACGTGGACGTTTTTCTGGGTTAGCCAGTTAGGGATGTTAGCCGCGACCGTCGTTTTTGTGAACGCAGGCACTCAGATCAGCCAACTCGAATCCACCTCTGGCTTGCTATCGCCGACGCTCATTGCCTCGTTCGCGGCGCTTGCACTTTTTCCTTGGGCGGCAAAGGCGTTGATAGGCGTTGTGAATCGACGCCGTGCCTGAACGCCCGAAACATTTCGACCGCAACCTGATCGTCATTGGCGCCGGTTCGGCAGGTCTGGTGTCGGCCTATATCGCCGCGATGGTCAAGGCAAAGGTCACGTTGATCGAAGCAGATGAAATGGGCGGTGATTGTCTCAACACCGGTTGCGTGCCATCAAAAGCGCTGATCAAAAGCGCACGAGTCGCCCATATGGTGGCAGACGCCTCGCGCTTTGGTGTGAGTGCACCGGCTGCGACGGTTGACTTTCCCGCTGTCATGCGTCGCGTGCGTGACGTCATAACAGCAATCGAGCCGCACGACAGCGTTGAGCGTTTTACTGGCCTCGGTGTCGATTGCGTTAAAGGCTATGCGCGCTTTGTCGATCCGTGGACGGTGGAAATCAATGGTGAGCAGCGGCTAACGGCAAAGGCTTTCATCATCGCTACCGGTGCTTCACCGCTGATCCCGCCGCTACCGGGCGTAGAGGACAGCGGTTATCTGACTAGTGAGACGTTGTGGAATGCCATGGCCGACCGCACCGCAGCGCCGAAACGGCTGGTTATACTGGGTGGCGGGCCAATCGGGTGCGAACTGGCACAGGCATTCCAGCGATTGGGCAGTCGGGTTACGATCGTCGAAATGGCCGACCGACTTTTACTCAAGGAAGATGGCGATGCGGCAGCGCTGGTAACGGAGAGTCTGACCGCCGACGGCGTTACTGTGCTGACTAGCCATAAAGCGGTCCGTTTCGCGGCTGGCAAACAGGTCGCAATCGCCGGTCCCGCAGGCGAGCAGATACTGGATTATGACGACATTATAATCGCCGTCGGTCGCAAACCGCGCGTGACTGGCTTCGGCTTGGAAGAGCTTGGCCTTCTTGTCGAAGGCAAGCTTGAAACCGACGATTTCCTGCGAACGAATATGCCGCATATTTTATGCGCGGGCGATGTCGCGGGCAACCAGCAACTGACTCATGGTGCGAGCCATGAGGCATGGTATGCCAGCATCAACGCGCTGGCGAGGCCATTCAAGAAATACCGCGCCGATTACCGTGTGCTGCCGCGTGTTACTTATACCGAGCCCGAACTGGCGGCGGTCGGGCTGACCGAGGCGGAGGCGGCGAAGCAGGGCATCGGGTTTGATCTGACTCGCTACGATCTCGACGATCTTGACCGGGCAATCGCCGAGAGCGAGGCCAATGGGTTCGTCAAAATCCTGACCGCCAAAGGCAGCGACAAGATACTGGGCGCAACCATCATTGGGGCACATGCGGGTGAAATTTTGGCAGAAATCACATTTGCGATGCGTCACAATATGGGCTTGCGCAAAATTTTACAGACTATCCATGCCTACCCGACTTGGGGCGAGGCGAACAAATATGCAGCTGGACAATATGGGTTGGAACGTAAACCCGAAGCGCTGCTCAAATGGGCCGAGCGCTGGTTCCGTTGGATGCGAGGTTAGGCGTTAGTGCTCCTGCGCAGGCAGGAGTGCAGGCGGTATTGCGCTGTGCGTCCAGCGCTCCTGCTTTCGCAGGAGCACGAGTGTCAGATCAAGGCCTTGGCCGCCATTAAAATTCGTTGGACGACGGTGAGCAGGCATAGTCCGGCAAATACGAGCGCCAGCACCGCGAATTGCGCAGGAAACAGGCAGAATGCCAGAAAGAAGGCGATGGTCTCGCCGCCCTCCATCAGGCCGGTCGAGTAGATAAATGCCTTTGGTCCATCTGCGCCTTTGCTGACCCCTTGGCGTGCCGCAATTGCGGCAAACGCCAAAAAGCTGACGGCGGTTAGCGTAAAGCTGGCGGTTAAAACCAACGCTGCCATTTGATTGGCGGAATTAGCCATTCCGAACGCGACGGGGACCGACACATAGAACAGAAAATCGCAAAGGCTATCGAGATAGCCGCCGAATTCAGTCGGGCCATTAATCCGCGCAACAGCCCCGTCCAGCCCATCGATCAAGCGATTGATAACTATCAGCGCAAAGGCGAAGCCAAAGCTGTTTTGGCTGATCGCGAAGGCGCTGGCCAAACCGATTGCTGCACCGAATATTGTGAGCGCATTTGCGCCGATTCCGCTTTTTTCCAGCTCTGCCGCTGCCCGCTTCAACGCCGGATCGACTAAACGCCTTAGCTGCACATCAAGCATGGCTCAGCTTCATTTCTTCGTCAGCAAGTCCCTGAGCCCGGCGAGCGCCCCTAATGACTCGACCTCATCCTCGGCTTTGACTCCGATAGCCTTCAATCGGTCGTAAGCGTCGGCAGTGCGCGGATAGGGATCGAGCGCCAGCCCAAGCGATTGCGCTACCGCTTCGCCAAGATCGATACCTTGCCCATCGAAAAACATCGTGTCGCAATCATCCGCCTGAAGCTCGATCTCGGTATCGGCACCGACGATCGGCTCAGTTATAAAGCGGATTACCATTGGCTCATCGAGCAGCGCAGGCACAGGCTCGCCGGTAGCCACACAATATTGCGACAATGTTGCCAGGATCCGGCCTTTTGCCAGTACGCCCTTTGCATCCCGGGATACCGCAACCTCGGCCTCCAAATTATCCAGGGCCACGAGTTGAAAGCGCGCAACCAACCCCTCTCTGGCCTTCAGATCGGCAGACAAGCGCACTGTCGACGCGCCAGCACCAATTTCATCAAGTTTAACGATATGGCTAAACTCGTTGGAGCTCACCATTTTGCAGTGCCATCAACGATCATGTCGGACAGCTGCGCAGCCAGCGATCGGTCGAGCTGGACCAGATTCTGTCGGACATGTGCAAGCGCCATTGGATCGACGGTATCAGTGCGATAAATGTTGCGGAGAATCACGTCGTCGAGCGTCTCAGGTTTTTCCAGACCGTTACGAAACGCGCCAAGCCGACCGCCCAGGGCAGACATCATCTTGCCCATATATTTGCCGACAATGACGTCACCAACACCCGATTCGCGCAACTGGCCGTCCATATCATCAACAAAGACTTCAGTTAGATAGGCCGATTCCTGGGCGTGTGTGGCTGCGTCTTCAAGCCTGAGCAAGACCAGACTAAGGATGGCTGACACCATATCGAAACGCCCATCAAGGCTGTCCGGCACCTGCCCCGCTTCATACCAATGTGGTTCTCGCGCATGCGCCACAACCTGGTTGTACAGCGGAATAAGTTTCAATTTCGGGTCGGGTTCGGATGAGCCAAATATGCGTTTGAACAGTGACATTGCTTTAAGCTTCTCTCGGCTAATCCGGGGTTAATCTGGACTTGCATATTGATCTTGTGACCCAAGGATGCAATGGCAAAGCCTTGGAAGTTTCGCAAATGCCGGAGAATAACATGCGCATGTCGCAAATGATCAGCCTGACCGCTTTGGTTGCAGCGGTGGTGGTAACGTCGGGTTGCACCCGTTTGCGCGCGCACCAGGGCTATGTTGGCGATTCAACATTGCTCGCTTCGGTTCAGCCTGGCGTCGACAACAAGGAGTCGGTGCAGGCCTCGCTTGGGAGGCCTACTTTCGTCGGCCAGTTTGACCAGAACGACTGGTATTATTATGCGCGAGATACCAAGCAACTGGCATTCGCCCAACCCAAGGCGGATACCCAGTTTGTTCTGCTCGTTCGTTTTGATCCGGCAGGCAATGTTGTTTCGTCTACGCAGACGGGGGTTGAAAGCATCGCCAATATCAGCCCCAATGGTGACAAAACGCCAACGTTAGGCCGTAACACAAGCTTCTTCGAGGAAATCTTCGGCAATATCGGTGCAGTGGGCGCTGGTAGTGGTCAGGGCAGTACGCCCAATAGCCCCAATTAAGGTTGGCTTGTTTCAGCACTACGGCAAATTTTCAATTTGGCGTAACGCCACACCTTATTCGACAACCCCTGCCGCTGCCAACACTGCCAAGGTTACCAGATCGCTCGCGCTCGATGCCATGGTCGCGATTTGGACCGGGCGGTCCATTCCGACCAGCATCGGCCCGATGACATGATCGCCGCCCAGCTCACGTAACAGCTTTGCGGAAAGATTGGCCGATTGCAGACCCGGCATTATCAACACATTTGCTGGGCCGGACAAACGGCAGAACGGATAGCGAGCCATCATTGCCGGATTGAGCGCAACGTCGGGCGGCATATCGCCTTCATATTCGAAATTGGGCTTGTGTTGGTCCAAAATCGCAACTGCGCCACGGATATTATCGAGCCAGTTGCCGTGCGGATTACCAAAGGTCGAATAAGACAGAAACGCGACGCGCGGTACATGTCCCATTCGTCTTGCGACCATTGCGGTCTGTTCGGCGATGTAGGCGAGTTCCTCGGCATTGGGTCGTTCGTTGACCGTGGTATCGGCCATAAAAACGGTATGGCTTTTGCCAACCATGACATGAATGCCGAACGGCGTTTGCCCTTTTTTAGGGTCAAGCACGCGACG
The DNA here is from genome assembly GCA_046596705.1 of Sphingorhabdus sp. Lineage (GTDB taxonomy): Bacteria > Pseudomonadota > Alphaproteobacteria > Sphingomonadales > Sphingomonadaceae > Sphingorhabdus_B. Next base: position 8,737 of record JBKJLZ010000312.1, read on the forward strand.
AAGCTCTCGCATGGTTTGGGAAAATGTACGGGTGACGCCAGTTATCATCGCATCGGCTTGATCCATCGCCAGCAATGAAGCGCCAAAAATGTTGCGATCGCGGTTGACCATTCGCTGAATATCGCGACGCAGATAGCCGCGTCTTTGCAGGCGAAGATAGAGGCGGTCGACCATACGTTCGACCAGATTGCTGGTTACGCTGTTGTGGACCTCAAAACTATCGGGATCTTCACCGAGCTCCTGAAGCATTTCAGTGACTCGAGCATCGCGACCGATCAATATCGGAATCCCGTAGCCGTCTTGTTTGAAACGCACCGCAGCGCGCAGCACAACGTCCTCTTCCGCCTCGGCGAAAATCACGCGCTTCGGCTGCGCTCGTGCTGCTTCATATACCTGCGTGAGCACCGATGTCGTTGGATTGAGCCGTGCACGCAATGTGGCGCGATACCCTACCATATCGGCAATCGGTTTTTGAGCGACACCTGAATCCATGGCAGCCTTCGCAACCGCTGACGCCACAATCTCCATCAATCGCGGATCGAAAGGCGAAGGAATAATATAGTCGCGGCCGAACTTATGCGAAATCCCGCCATAAGCCGCTGCAACTTCCTCAGGCACCGTCTCGCGTGCCAATTGCGCAAGTGCGTTGGCCGCAGCGATCTTCATCGGCTCATTGATCGTCGTTGCGCGCACGTCGAGCGCCCCGCGAAAGATGAACGGGAAGCACAGAACATTGTTGACCTGATTGGGAAAATCGGAACGCCCGGTAGCGATGATGGCATCGGGACGCGCTGCGCGGGCAACCGGCGGAGAAATTTCCGGGTCAGGATTGGCCATCGCGAAAATGATCGGTTCGGGGGCCATTGCCTTCACCATTTCGGGCAATAATGCGCCCGCCGCCGATAGACCAAGGAAAATATCGGCACCGACAATTGCCTCTGCAAGCGACCGAGCCTCGGTACGCGCGGCATGAGCAGATTTCCATTGGTCCATGCCTTCAGTACGGCCTTGATAGATAACACCGCTGCGGTCGCACATGATGACGTTATCGTGCGGAACACCCATCGCCTTGATTAACTCGGTACAGGCAATCGCCGCTGCTCCTGCGCCGTTGCAAACGACTTTCACGTCTTTCAGCGAACGGCCGGTCAGCATGCACGCATTGATGAGACCAGCCGCCGCAATGATGGCGGTGCCATGCTGGTCATCATGAAACACCGGAATGTTCATTCGTTCGCGAAGAGTTTGCTCAATAATGAAGCAGGACGGTGCGGCGATATCCTCGAGATTGATGCCGCCAAAGGTCGGCTCAAGTAATTCTACGGCGTCTATGAAACGGTCAACGTCCTCGGTCTTCACTTCGATATCGATGCTGTCGACATCGGCGAAGCGTTTGAACAATACGGCCTTGCCTTCCATCACCGGCTTGGATGCCAGCGCGCCAAGATTGCCCATACCGAGAATCGCGGTACCATTGGAGATGACCGCAACCAGATTGCCCTTGGCGGTATAATCATAAACTGTTGAGGGATCGTCGAAGATAGCCTGCACCGGCACAGCAACACCGGGAGAGTAAGCCAGACTCAGATCGCGCTGAGTCGCCATCGGCTTGGTAGCGACGATTTCGATCTTGCCGGGGCGGCCGGACGAGTGAAAATCCAATGCCTCTTTGGCGGTAAACTGGACGTCGCTGTCGTTCATATTAAGCCTTGCCCTATGCTTTGTTTCACGACTGCCCCTAACCCGAGCCGAACGTAAGGGCAAGCATTGCCCCGCCTCTTATCGTTCGCTAACGCATGCGTTCATGGCGGGGAACAGCGGCACACCGACACCCATGATGGTGCAATATTTGGCATTGAAGGCCAAGGCTGGCGATTGCCTACTGTTCTACCGCATGGGCGATTTTTTCGAGCTGTTTTTTGACGATGCGCGCGCCGCAGCGGCAACACTCGACATTGCGCTGACATCGCGCGGCGAGCATGATGGCCGACCGATTCCGATGTGCGGCGTGCCGGTGCATAGTGCCGAAGGCTATCTGGCGCGGCTCATAAAAGGCGGCCACCGGGTCGCGATTGCTGAGCAGACCGAAAGCCCAGAGGCGGCGAAGGCGCGCGGCGGATCGAAGACGCTAGTGGCGCGTGATATTGTTCGGTTTGTAACCGCAGGCACGTTGACCGAGGATAGCCTGCTCGATAGCTGGGCGTCGAATATGCTGGTAGCTCTTGCGCCCGTTGGGGAGTCGATAGGCGTTGCGGCGGCCGACATTTCAACCGGATATTTTGAGCTGGTAACGGTATCGCCCGGCGCGCTGGAGGCCGAACTGGCGCGGTTGGCCGCAAGCGAACTGGTGGTCCCCGACGGTTTTGATCCCGCGCTTTTCGATGTGATTACCCGCCCGCGATCCGACTTTGATAGTGTGGCTGGCGAAGCTACGCTCAAACTGCATTTCGCAGTGGAAAACCTGGACGCAATTGGGCGTTTATCGCGCGCAGAATTGGCCGCAGCGGGAGGATTGATAGCTTACCTCGCGCATGTCGGGCAGGGCAAGATGCCGTTCCTTAAAATGCCGGTGCGGCGTGAGGTGCATGAGCATTTGCTTATCGATCAGGCAACGCGTGACAGCCTTGAAATCAACAATGCCAGCAAAGGTGGCCGCGCTGGTTCATTGCTCGCAGAGGTCGACCGGACGATAACGGGCGCAGGTGCGCGGCAATTGGCGAATGACCTCGCAGCGCCTTTGATGGACAAGGTGAAGATCGAGGCCCGGCTTTCATTAGTTCAGTGGTTTCATGATGCGCCGTTGTTACGCGACGCGGTTCGGACGGCGCTTCGCCAACTGCCCGACATCGCCCGTGCGCTCGGTCGTGTGGTTGCCGGGCGGGGAAGCCCGCGTGACGTTGGCCAGATACGCGACGGGCTGAATGGTGCAAGGGCGCTACGAGAACGGCTGGGCGCAATGGCGGACCGGCCCGAGATGTTGGACAGGCTGCTGCCCACGCTCGACGGTCACGGCGCGATGGTCGATTTATTCCAGCGGGCACTCGTCGCTTCGCCGCCGACCGATATCGGGCAGGGCGGCTATATCGCCGAAGGATATGACGCGGCGCTTGATGCTTTGCGTGTCGCAGGGCGTGATGGGCGGCAGGCGATTGCGCAATTGGAAGCCCGCTATCGAGATGCAACCGGCGTTTCCGCACTCAAGATTCGCCACAACGCGGTGTTGGGCTATTTCGTCGAGGTTCCGGCAAAGCATGGCGACGTGCTGATGGCACCCGGCACAGGTTTCACCCATCGGCAAACCATGGCAGGAGCGGTCAGGTTCAACTCACCCGAGCTGCACGAGGAAGCGATCCGCATAACGCAAGCGGGCGGTCATGCGCTCGCGGCAGAGGCGGCGCATCTCGAAGAGTTGATT
>JBKJLZ010000325.1:0-3833 GCA_046596705.1 Sphingorhabdus sp.
CCCCAAAATTCGATCCCGCCAACCCAAGCCCGTTCGCCCAGGCGCTTGTTGCCAACGGCAATGGTTTGGTGATCGTTTCTACATCGGTCGATGATAAAGGCGTGATTTCCAATTTCAGTAACAAAGCTGGGAACTCGCAAAATAGCGTGCTTTCGGCGCTGGGCTCGAGCATTTGTTGCGTTTATGAGAACGACACGATTTTACGGTTCACCGAAAACGGTCAAACCTTCGTGCGTGTGTTTAACGGGACGTCCTTCTCGGCGCCCCAGATTGCCGGAGCCGCAGCTTTGCTTGCACAAGCCTTCCCTAATCTGACCGGGCAACAGATTGTCAATTTATTGCTGACCCGCGCGCGCGATGCGGGTGAAGCGGGCACTGATGCAATATATGGCCGCGGCATCCTGGATATCGCGCGGGCCTTTGCTCCGGCCGGAACCACTTCGCTAGCCGGTACCACAGCCGTCGTTTCGCTCAGCGGTAACGGTGGAACGACCTCTGGTGCAATGGGCGATGCTGGCGTATCAACGCGTCCGGTCAACGCGGTTATTCTGGACGACTATGGCCGCGCTTATGATATCGATTTGGCGCATGGTTTGAGCGCGACAACGCCTAGGCTGCGGTTAACACCGGCGCTCATTAATCAGGGCCGTTCGGTCAGCGCGTCAGTGGGCACCTCAGAACTTGCGTTTTCGATCAGCGGCAATGGCGCCGGCGGCGCATCGGTTGCGCCGCTGTTGCTGTCGGATCGGCAAGAGCAAAAGGCACGCGTCCTTGCAGGTCGTATCAGCGCGGCGATTTCCAAGGATACGCGCTTTAGTTTCGGCATCCGGCAGGCCGCGGCGGGGCAGGTCGCGGCTTTGCAGAACATGGGAAGCGGGTCTTTCCTCACCGCGACAGAAGCGCGGTTGGAAAGCGGATTCGAACGTAGTCCGGGTTCATCGTTCGCATTGCGGAAAGAGGTTGCCGGTATCGGTGTTACCGGCAGCGCTGAAACTGGCGCCGCCCAGCTTTACGAGCGTGCCAGCGAAGAATTCCTGCGAAATGGTACAAATCAGTATCGGTATTCGACGCTAGGCCTGTCGTTCGACCGCTCATTCGGCCCGGCAAAGCTGGCGATCGGCGCGAACTGGATGAAAGAGCGCGAGACCGTATTGGGAGCGCGCTTTACTGATGTGTTCGGCCAGAACGGCGCCCAAAGCCTGTTTGTCGACGCCAGCGGCGAAGTGCGGTTGGGCACTAATTGGTCGGCGTCTGCGAACTGGCGCCAGGGCTGGACGCGGGCTGATACATCGTCGGCAATCGCTGGACAAAGCATGCTGAAAAGCAATGCGTTTTCGTTCGATATTGCGCGATCGAATGCGTTCATGAACGGCGACCGACTAGCCTTTCGCGTGTCACAGCCGCTACGCGTGAGCAGCGGCGGTTTGGCACTCAATCTGCCGGTGGCGTATGATTATACAACGCTGACACCTACCATCGGCATCCGACAATTCAATCTCGCGCCAAAGGGCCGCGAGATTGCGAGCGAGCTGGCATGGGTAATGGCGCTGAACGGCGGATATCTATCCACCAACCTGTTCTGGCGGCAGGAACCCGGCCATTTCGAAAGCGCGCGTGACGATGTTGGCGCTGCGATCAGGTTGACGCTGGACTTTTGATTAAACGGTAAAGCTTTCGCCACATCCGCATGCGCCAGTGGCGTTAGGGTTGTTGAACACAAACCCGGCGGCAAAGTCATCTTCTACCCAGTCCATTGTCGAGCCGACCAGATAGAGTACCGATCCGCCATCAATGTAAAGCACACCGCCGGGGGTTTCGATTTTTTCGTCGAACGCGACGGCTTCGCTGACATAATCAACTGAATATGCGAGGCCAGAACAACCGCGTCGAGGCGTTGAGAGCTTCACACCGATAGCGTCGGCGGGTGCCTTGGCCATCAGTTCGGCAATTCGCGTTTCCGATGCTGGCGTCAGATTGACCGGGGCGGGGCGAGCTCTTGTCTTGACTTCGGTCATAACATTCCAAGCTCCAGTCGGGCTTCATCGGTCATGTTGGCTGGAGTCCATGCGGGTTCCCACACTAACACGACTTCGGCATCGCCGATCCCAGGAACAGCGCCGACGCGCAATTCTACCTCGCCCGGCATCGATTCGGCGACGGGGCAATGCGGCGTGGTCAGTGTCATCGACACGAGCGCATGGCCGTTGTTGATCTCGACATTGTAGATCAGGCCTAGGTCGTAGATATTGACCGGGATTTCGGGGTCGAAGATTTCCTTGAGCGCTTCGATGACTGCTTCGTACAGGTCACCGTCCGGTTCGGTCGGCGAAGGGACAGCGGGTTTTTGCGCTAAGAAGCCTTCGAGATAATCCTTCTTGCGTTCAAAGGTTTCGGTTGTGCTTTCGACGCGCGCTTTCGGCGGGGCTTCGACACTGTCCACCTCTTCGATCCGGATACCATTCTCGCTCATTGACCAAAAATCCTTTGTACGCGTGCGATACCACGCATCAAAGCTGCGACATCGCTTTCATCGTTGTAAATACCGAAGCTCGACCGTGCGGTAGCAGGGACGCCCAAATGATCCATCAGCGGTTGGCAGCAATGATGCCCCGCGCGGATTGCAACGCCTTCCTCATCCAATATGGTGCCAATGTCGTGTGGATGCACACCCTGCATACTAAAAGATACGATACCGGCCGATTGTTCGGGACCATAAAGTGTAACGGAATTGATAGTGCGCAACGCTTGGCGAGTATGGGCAACTAGTTCGCTTTCATGCGCAAAAATCGCCTCCATGCCGATCGCGTCGACATAATCGATGGCGGCGTGCAGCGCGATAACCTCGGTAATCATCGGCGTTCCAGCTTCGAACCGCTGGGGCGCGGGTGCATAGGTCGTACCCTCGAACGATACACGGTCAATCATCGCGCCACCGCCCTGCCATGGGGGCATTGCATCAAGCAGCCCGTGCCGGGCCCAAAGCACACCGACACCAGTCGGACCGTACAGTTTATGTCCCGACAACACATAAAAGTCGCAACCGAGCTCAGCCATATTCAACTGCATGCGAGACGCCGCTTGACACCCGTCGAGCAGCAGCTTCGCGCCGACTTTATGCGCGGCCTTGACCGCGCGCTTTACACCCAAAACCGATCCCAACACGTTTGACACATGCGCTAATGCGACCAGCTGATGGTGCTCGGTCAAATTGCCCTCAAGCCAGTCGAGGTCGATCAAACCATCGACAGTAAGCGGGCACACATCGACATGCGCACCGACGCGGCTCGCCAGCATCTGCCATGGCACGATGTTGCTGTGATGCTCCAGCTGCGACAACATGATGCGGTCACCGGCTTTCAGATTCGCATCGCCCCAGCTATTCGCAACCAGATTAATCGCCTCGGTCGCACCGCGTACGAAGACGATTTCGTTTTCTTGTCCGCCGATAAAAGAGGCTACGCGTTTCCGTGCAGCTTCATAGGCCACGGTCATATTGGCAGAGCGAGCGTAGACGCCGCGGTGGACGGTGGCGTAATCGGCACCCATGGCGCGCACCATAGCGTCGATCACGACCTGCGGCTTTTGCGCGGTCGCGGCAGTGTCGAGATAATGCCAGTTATTAGCGAGACCAGGAAAATGCGCCCTTAATTCCTCCCCGAGCCGGGGAGGGGGACCATGCGCAGCATGGTGGAGGGGGCTATCCGTCAATGCGGTGCCAAGCGGGGAGCCCCCTCCGTCAGCCGTACCGGCTGCCACCTCCCCGATCCGGGGAGGATTAGCGAGCAGATCACTCACACCAGTTCCCCCAATTTCTTGAGCGCGGCCTCGGTCAG